>REDX01000003.1 GCA_007695355.1 Planctomycetota bacterium | reverse complement strand
GCCACCGTGGAAGGGGTTTACGCCAATGGCTTTCTCCGCCTCACCAATCACCCCGCCCATGACCTCCCCCTGGAGATTGGCGAGGCCCCCGACCTGCGCGGCGTGGTGGTGCCAGCGTTGCTCAGCCAGCCACAAAGCCCGGCGTGGCCCTGGTTCCTCACCCCAACGGTTTCCATTGACGGCTGGGGCACCATCCCTGCAGGCCCCTTGGCTGGCTGCTGGGCGGGGGTGAGTCCGAGCATCGTCATCCTCGCCGAACCCGAGTCATCGCGGACCCCCAAGGCCGGCTTTAATGCTCTTAAGCGCAACTGGCTCCGCCAACTCCCCGTCAATCTGCGCCCCGATGAAGTCCGCCGCCTGCACGCCCTGAGCAAACAGCGCCGCTGGCCCATCGCCCGTATCGTCACCGAGGCCGTGCGCGAGGCCCTAGACCAAGATCGGGAGGGGCGGTGGCGGTAAGGGGGAGGATGGTAGTGGCGAGCGGTGGATAGGCCCCTGTGCAGCATCCGTCAAATTGTTTCTTGCCCGTAGGTGTTCGTTCAAGACGGTGTTAGGCACTTCGTCACTGTAAACATGTCGTAAGCGGGGCTGTCCCTGACTTTTATGAGGAGTCTTTGTATGCCACGGAACCTACTTATCGTTATCTTTCCCTTGCTCATTGCGCTTCTTCTTGCCGCCTGTGGTGGTGGTTCGAGAGGGAGTTATGAACTGACTGAGACCTATCTCATCATCGATATCTCCGGCGGCCCGGATGCGGCAAGCTATCCGGTAAGCGATAGCGCCAGCGCTCCGGCGGATTTGAACAGTGATCTCTATAAAACCGATCGCATTGTCCTGCGCCGCATTCCGGCGGGAACCTTTATGATGGGTTCGCCGGCGGATGAATTGGGGCGTACCCCCTGGGAGGACAACGAAGACCTACATGAAGTCACCCTGACCCAGGATTTCTACATGGCTGTATTCCAGGTCACGCAGGCTCAGTGGCTCAATGTGATGGGTGGCAGTAATCCTAGTTCAAACACTGGCGACACCCGTCCGGTAGAGCGGGTGAGTTGGGATGACGCTCGTGGCGGTACCTGGGATGGCCCAGATGGGGGTGATCCAGGATCAGACACCTTCATCGGTCGCTTGGCGGCGAAGACCGGCATTGCCTTTGATTTGCCGACGGATGCGCAGTGGGAATACGCCGCCCGTGCAGGCACGACGACGGCCCTCAACAGCGGGCAGAATCTGACCAGCACCACGGGCACCTGCACGAACCTCAACGAGCTTGGCCGATACGATGGCAATCGTGGTTATGGCGAACACGCGGTAGTCGGCAGTTACACGCCCAACAGTTGGGGCTTGTACGACATGCACGGTAATGTCGGGGAGTGGTGTTTGGACTGGTATGAGGCGAGTCTTGGCACCAGTGCCGTAACTGATCCGGTTGGCCCCGCTTCTGGGTCTGCTCGTGTGGTGCGCGGCGGCGGCTGGATCGACCTTGCGCAGATCTGCCGCACGGCGTTCCGCATCAGGGGCTCGCCGGGCGGCGCCGGCGGCATTCTTGGTTTCCGGCCTGTCTCCCCAGGCCAGCCAGCCAGCTCCCCGGAGGGGGATGGCTAAGCGCCAGCCGTCATACCAGCCAGGCAAGCGGCTCAGCCGCGTTCCGCCGGAGGCGGATGCCAGGCCGGTATGGCGTGCGCAGCGCAGCGGCGGCAGCCGCTTTCCCTGCGGGTCCAGGGGCTTGCCCCCTGGTGCACCCCGGAATTTTGTGAGACATGCTGATTCGTGAACTTCTCAACGCTCTTTGCCGATTTTGATGACACCCCGCCTCGCTTTTGGGTCTGCTCGCGTGCAGCGCGGCGGCAGCTGGCTGGCAATGCGCAGAACTGCCGCACGGCGAAGTGCAACAGGAACTCGCCAGGCAAACTCTAGTCGCCCCTTCGCTTTGACGCTGTAATAAAAAACTGCACCCCCGCCCGGCGCCACCCAAAGCGCCATGCCTGGCGCACAAAAAAACCATCGCAAATCATTGACTTACAAGGGTTTATTTGTTCGGACCGACTGGATTCGAACCATCGACCACGAAGCGGGATGAAGGGCGTGCCGGGGTTGGCACGCCCGCCCGCTGAGCTGTGGTCAGCAGTGCTGACCACAATAGGAGAAAGCCGCTGGTGCGAATCTCCATGCGCGCAGATACGCAAAGGCCAAAAAAAGGCCCCATCCGGTGGATGGAGCCTTCTGACGCCGATGGGCGATAGCCGGGGACTTGAGTAGGTCCCGCCGCGTAAGCGGTGGACCGACGCCGAGGGCTGGTGGGCGGATATAATCGCGAAGCGATCCGCCCAGACGTGCAGTGGCGAAGCCACGAAACGTCAAGCCCGACAAAGTCGGCGGGGATCTCGCCGAGCCAAGGCCACGAGCGGCTGCATCGTGGCCCCGGCGAGCGGAGCGGCGTAGGGGCGAAGCCCCTGAGTAAATGATCGGACCGACTGGATTCGAACCAGCGACCACGAAGCGGGATGAAGGGGGTGCCGGGGTTGGCACGCCCGCCCGCTGAGCTGTGGTCAGCAGTGCTGACCACAATAGGAGAAAGCCGCTGGTGCGAATC
>REDX01000184.1 GCA_007695355.1 Planctomycetota bacterium | reverse complement strand
GTGCTCGCGCAGGTACTCCTGCACATCCCAGTGCACCCAACTCTCGACATTATCATCATGCACGGCGGCAATGGCAAAGCGGCGCTGCCACGTCACCGCCCCGGCACCGCTGGCGGCGGGCAGGAGGTGGTTCACCGGTTCGCCAGGACGCAGGGCGAAGACGAGATCGATATCCGCGTCACCCTGGGAATTATCAAAGGCGAGTTCGCAGACCACTGCTGGCAGTAGGGCGTCCTGCAGGGCCCCATCGCCATCGCGATCGGGATCCGGCAGATCCCATACGGGAGTGAAGATGGTGAAGCGGAGGGGGCCGCTGGTCCAGCTATCGCTGCCGGCGGCATAGCGACGCTGGCTGCCGTCTAATGTTACCTTGGCCTGATTGGCCTCCACCCCGCCAACTTCCTCGGCGAAATTATCCCGGTTGACCCCGTCTCCGGTGGAGAAGGGCAACTCATGGAGGACGCCGTCGCGGACATAGCCAACGGTCAGGGGATGGCTGGGGGGACGCGTGCCGGCAATACTCAGTCCGCCGCCGGCACCATGCATACCGCAGGTAAACGAGGCGTAGGCACCGAGGGGGGAGTGATGGGCGTGGAAGCTGGGGCTGTGCATGGGGGCATGCTGAGCACCACCGGCGCCGGCGCAACCGTTCGCGTCGGAGGACTTGCACAATTGCTTGCATGACTCTTAGGCGGTCTGAGTTCGCTCCAGGGCCGGGGCGAGGCGCGACCAGGTAAGCTCTGGGTCTTCAGTGCCGAAAGAAAAACGCAGTAACCAGCGGGAGACGTCTAGGGATTCAGCCCAGTCCAACTCGCCGTAATGGGCCAGCAGGGTAAAGGGACAGCAGAGGGTAAAGCGGGTGCCAAAACTCGGGCCTTTGGTGACTTGTAGAGCATCATAGACGGCCGCAGCGTGGGCTGGGCCATCGCTGAGTAACACGGAACAGAGGCTGCCAAAGCCACCCTGATCACGCATCAGGGCCCGGTAATGGGGGCATTGATCGGGATAGCGCACCGCCGCCACACCGCTCTGCGTCCGCAGGCGTTGAACCAGTAGCTGGGCATGGTTATTCATCAGCGCGAGGCGCTGGGGATAGTCCTGGGCGCCGGCGAGGAGGGTGCTGAGATCCTCGTGCCAGCAGTCTGCATCGCTGGTTTCGCTGATAGCCCTTTGCAGGGCTGCTGCCTGGGGCCCGGCCGGACAGACCACCGCCGCCCCGCCCATTACCGTGCCGCAGCCGGCGACGTACTTGGTCAGGCTATCCACCACCACGTCGGCATAGGGCCGCAGGTCCACATTCAGCGGTGAGGCCACCGTATCGTCAATCACCAGGGGTACTCCGGCTTCTCGGCAGGCTGCCGATAAGCGGGGCACATCCGGGGTTTGCAGCAGGGGATTGCCGGGCACCTCCAAAAACACCCCGGCCAAGCCGCCGCCGCGGATGAGGCTTTCGGCCTTGGCCACCGCCACCCCATCGTGGCCGGGAATAAAGTGCAGCTGCGGGCTAAAAACCTGCTGGAGCTTTAAGAGGTCGACATAGGGAAACCCGAGCTGCAGGGTGGCCTGGCCCGGCCGCAGCTGTAGGAGGGCGCGGTGAACACCGGCAATGCTTGCCATGCCATTGGCGGCGAGATGGACCAATTGCTCATCAACCCCATACCAGGTGGCAAGTAACTGGCGCAGGGCTGCCGCATCGGCATCCCCGGAGTCAGCATCACCGTGGCCGGCCAGGGCCGCCGCGCACTGCCGCGACGAGGGGATCATGCCGGCGTGCTGGCGACAGGCTGCCCACACCGTCCCCAGGTCCTGATTGGCGCTCACCAAGAAAATATTGGCTCGCCCGAGGGGCTCCATATGCAGGCCGGTAAGCCCCCGCGAGTCAGCTACCGCCAGCAGCCGCTTGGCACTACGCCGGCTCGGCGCCAGGGCCAAGCGCTCTTGGGGCAGGCCATGGCTATCGCTTACCCAGGCGATAAGGGCAGCCAGCAGAGGATGGGTAACAAAGCGGGGGTAACCGGCTTTCAAGGCATTCATCACCCAAGGCTGCTTTTCCTCATAACCAATACAGGCCGCCCAGGTGGGCAGGGCCACCGACACCGCATGGGCAGAATCGGGCACCGCCGCACCCAGATCAATGGGGCGGTAGAGGGGATGGGCAAGCAGATCGCGACTGGCCATGGGGTGCGGAGACTAGCCCGAATGCCCTGCACGCCAGCGGAATACCGATGGTTGGATCAGGGCCCTGAGGTTGGGCGATCCAGGAAAAGGCTTTCCTGCGTTCTCACAGGGCCAGCATACGACACGTATGACCACCCATATGCTTGCTGATCTGCTGACCCCGGCTGACCTTCGCTCCTTCGACGATCAACAGTTAGAGGCTTTAGCTGAAGAGATTCGCCATCGCATCCGCACGACGGTGACCGCCACCGGTGGGCACCTCTCCTCGAATTTGGGAGTGGTCGAGTTAACCCTCGCTCTGCATCGCACCTTTGACTTCCTCTCTGATCGCCTGCTCTGGGATGTCGGCCATCAGGCCAATGTACATAAACTGCTCACCGGACGCCAGGGTCGCTTTCACACCATTCGCACCAAGGGCGGCCTC
>REDX01000157.1 GCA_007695355.1 Planctomycetota bacterium | reverse complement strand
TCGAATATGGGGCACTACTGCGATTTTTAAAGATCACCTTTTGGGTGAATGTCTATTTTGATACAAGTCGTTCCTCAAAACGCAGTTGGGGCGACTTCGTCATCCCAACTGCGTTTTCTAGGATAATCACTAGCGATACCGGGGTAGCCGATATCGCCATTCCAATCTCGGGCGCCAAGGCCAGCGGGGGCGAATCTTTGCCCGCCTTGATGCAGGAGCTTAGCGGCCAAGGGCCTTGAGCAGCGTTTCACCGAGTACGGCCGGGCTTTCGGCAATTGCCACCCCTGCTTCACGCATGGCGGCAAATTTGGTTTCCGCACTGCCCGTATTGCCGGAAACAATGGCGCCAGCATGGCCCATGCGCTTACCCTTGGGTGCCCGCGAGCCTGCGATAAAGCCGGCCACCGGCTTGGTGACGTATTCTTTAATGAAGGCGCAAGCGCGTTCTTCGGAGTCACCACCAATTTCGCCGATCATAATGATCTGCTCGGTCTCGGGGTCGTCCTGGAAGTACTTGAGGCAGTCGATGAAGTCGAGGCCCTTGATCGGATCGCCACCGATGCCAATACAGGTGCTTTGGCCGAGGCCGGCCTGGGTGGTTTGGAAAACCGCCTCGTAAGTCAGGGTGCCAGAGCGGGAGACAATGCCGGTGGTGCCACGCTGGTGAATATAGCCGGGCATAATCCCGATCTTGCATTCATCTGGGGTAATAATGCCTGGGCAATTGGGCCCAATCAGCACCGACTGCGAATCCTTGAGGGCGTTCTTCACCGCGTACATGTCGCGCACCGGGACGCCTTCGGTAATCACCACGATCAGTGGCATGCCGGCGGCAATGGCCTCAAGGATGGCATCGGCGGCAAAGGGCGGCGGCACAAAGATCATGGTGGCATTGGCCCCACCTTCGCGCATCGCTTCGGCGACCGTATTCCATACCGGGTAGGCCTTGCCCGCTTCGTCATTCCAGGTGCTGCCGCCCTTACCCGGGGTTACGCCGCCGACAAATTGGGTGCCATAGGCGATGGCACCATTGGAATGGAAGGTGCCAACCTTACCGGTAATGCCTTGGCAGATGAGTCGAGTTTCACGGTTCACAAGCACGGACATGGGACACTCCTGGCGGTTGCAGGCAGAAAGGACATTGGGAGAGGAATCAACCGGCGCGCTGAGCTCGCCAGGCGACGGCGGCCTTGGCAGCCTTGATACAGCCGTCCTTGAGATCATCGGCAGCGATCACCTGAAGATCGGACTCGCTAATCAATTTTTTACCCTTTTCGACATTGGTGCCTTCCAGACGCACCACCAAAGGCCGATCTAGGCCCACTTCGCGCACCGCGGTGAGCACGCCTTCGGCGATAATATCACATTTCATAATACCGCCGAAAATATTGACCAAAATAGCTTCAACCGATGGATCTTTGAGGATGAGCTTAAAGGCGAGGGTCACCTGTTCGGCGTTGGCGCCGCCGCCGACATCAAGGAAGTTGGCGGGGAAGGCGTTTTGCTCGGCGCCGTAGGTGGCAATCGCGTCCATGGTCGCCATGGCGAGGCCGGCGCCATTGACCAGACAGCCGATATTGCCGTCGAGCTTCACAAAGGCCATGCCGCGCTCTTTGGCTTCCAATTCGGCAGGATCTTCTTCGTGGGGATCGCGCATGCCGGCCACATCGGGGTGGCGGAAAAGGGCATTATCGTCAATGGATACCTTGGCATCAAGGGCGATGACTTGGGCATCGGCGGTGACCACCAGAGGATTGACCTCCACCATATCGCAGTCTTCTTCGATAAAGGCCTTGGCTAGACCCTGCAGGGCCTTGGTGAAGGCGGGAATTTCTTTGGGAGTCAGGCCAATGGCAAAGCCGAGGCTGCGAGCCTGATGGGGATGGATGCCTTCGCTGGCCTCAAAATGAAGGCTATGGATGGCTTCAGGGCTGTGCTCGGCAACCTCTTCGATATCCATGCCGCCTTCGGCGGATACCACCACCATCGGCTTCGACACTGCGCGATCGAGGAGGATGGAGCAGTAGAGCTCTTTGGCGATCTGACAGCCGGATTCGACATAGACCGTGTGTACCTGCTTGGCGTCATCACCGGTTTGCTTGGTCACCAGCCAATTACCGAGAAGCTTGCTGGCAAGTTCCGCCGCTTCGGCGGCACTCTTGGCCAGCTTGACGCCACCCTCCATAACCACCTGGGCGCGATCCCGGGAAGTATAAACCGTGCCCTTACCGCGTCCGCCAGCGTGGATCTGGCTTTTTACCACCACCACAGCGCCGCCAAGCTCTTGGGCGGCCGCTTCCACCTCGGTTACTGAGGTACAGGGCATGCCCTTCAACACCGGGACACCGTGACGGGCAAATAGGGCCTTGCCCTGGTATTCATGCAGGTTCATAGCTTCTCTCCAGGGCGTCAAACCATGCCGCCGATTGGGGGCGCTTCAAGCCCTGAATGTGCGGCCAGCAACTCGATAAAGCAGGAGCTTTCTTGAGGACCTGAGACAGCCCCTAGTGGTCTGAGTCAAGCAGAGTGCAACTTATCCGCAGCCCCGGAATGCGCCACATCGAGGAAATCCCAACGCAGAAGACGGCGTTGTGCGGCAAGGATAGG
>REDX01000004.1 GCA_007695355.1 Planctomycetota bacterium | reverse complement strand
ATCAGCAAGGGCATTCAAGAAGCCAAGCATCAGGTCCTCATCCAAGTTGCCGAAGCGTTACAAAGTCTGGGTGGCGATCCCACATTACCCTTGGACTGCGCAGCCCTCCGAGGCGGCATTCCCAAGGAAACCCGCTGGGCCCGTACCCCCCTACAGCCGGTGTTGCTGTGTTCCACCGTCGATCAAATCGGGTCGCGCTTGCTGCATCGAGGCTATGGTATTTCACCCAATAGCTGGCCTATTCAGGCCGGATTATTAGGCAACGACACCCTGATCATTTTGGATGAAGCCCACTGCTCCAAACCATTTCAACAGACCCTCAGCGCCATTGAACGCTTTCAGAAAAAGGCGCGCCATCAACTGCCCCAGCCCTGGGCCTTTGTGCCCATGACCGCCACCCCCAACGACGATCGAAAAACCTTTGAGCTCAGCGAAGAGGAACGCAGGGAAACCATTATCGCTCGCCGACTGGAAGCCAGCAAACCAGCGCTACTTCTGGAAGCGGGCAAAAAGGGCGATCAGGGCATGGCCAATACCGCCCTGGAACAATTGCGCGACGAGGATGCGGCACTGTGCGCCCCTGGAAATACCGTCCTGGTGGTCCTCAATCGAGTGCGTGCCGCACGTATCCTCTATGACGCTCTGGACGCCCTGGCCAAACGAGCGCAAGCCGGTGGCAAAGGTGCCAAGGCATTTGACTGCATTCCCCTCCTGCTCACCGGCCGTTCGCGCCCCTTGGAGCGGGAGCACATGCTTGAGCAATACCGCGACCGCATTATGGCCGGTCGCACGCGCAGCGATAATGCCGATGCGCCACCACTGATCGTGGTCGCCACCCAATGCGTGGAAGTCGGCGCAGATCTGGATGCGGATGTTCTGATTAGCGAAGCCTGTCCCATGGACAGCCTGCGCCAGCGCTTTGGCCGCCTGGATCGCCTGGGTGAGCGCGGCAGCAGCCCCGCCCGCATTATTATCCGCCCAGAACTCATTGGCGATGCCGCCACCCAGCAAGCCGCTGACGATCCCGTCTATGGTGAAGCCCTCAGTAAGACCTGGTGGTGGCTGCAAGAGCAAGCCGATAATGGGACCATCGATTGCGGTGTTGCCGCCCTGGATGTGCTCAACCCGCCCATGGCCGAACTGGCAGCCCCCAGCACAGATGCTCCATTGATGTTCCCGGCCTACTGCAACCTCTGGGTCCAAACCGGGCCAGCCCCGGCGGTCAGCCCCGATCCCGCCATCTTTCTCCATGGCCCCCAAGCCGGCCCCGCAGCCGTCAATGTGGTGTGGCGTGGAGATCTGGTGGATCGACCTGCAACAATATGGGGTGAAATCATTAGCGCCTGTCCACCCCTCAGCCAAGAAGCCCTAACCCTACCCCTGCATCTAGCACGGGCCTGGCTGGCCGAGCAACATAAAATTGAAGATTTCGGTGCCGATATTGAAGGGCACGATCCGCAACCCGCCGAACTCAACGACGCCGATCCGCGCCAAGCCCTGGCCTGGCGCGGCAGCGATCGCAGCGAATTAGTGCGGGCTGAGCAGATCCGTCCAGGCGACACCTTGGTGGTTCCCACCTCCTGGGGCGGTGCTGATGCAGCTGGCTGGACCGGCAGCAATACCGGACCGGTCAGCGATCTCTGTGAAGCCGCCCGCGTCAAAGCTCAGCGGCCAGCCATTCTTCGCTTGTGTGCCGACACTGGGCCTTTTCCTGAATCGGTTGTTGGACAATTCAAACAATTGTCCGAACTCTCCGAGAACGAAGACCCTCCAGAACCCAGTGAACTCAAAGAAAAAATCAAACTCTGTCTAGAAGCCCTTCATGCGACATGTGTAAACCTTGCGGAAAGCGATCTCGCCAGCCAAGGCCTTGCGGCTACCGTCAAAGTTCTGCACAAAGAACAACCCGAACGCTGGACCTATCATCCCGGCGGCAGAGGGCTGATACTTTATAGCCGTAAACGCCTTAGCGATGCGATTGCTGATTTCAGCGATGAAGACGAGGACTCCAGTCTGGTGCAAAAGGGCGAAGTGGGCCTTGATCAACATTTGGAGGATGTCCGCGCCTGGGCCGATTATATCGCTGGATTAGTGCAGTTACCGCAAGACCTCCGTGATTGCGTTGCCTTGGCGGGGCACCTGCACGACCTTGGCAAGGCGGATCGCCGCTTCCAGGCTTGGCTTAAAGGCGGTAATCGCTTCAAAGTCAATCCCGATCAACCCATCGCAAAATCCGCGCACATCGCCCAAGGCGCAGCCGCACGGCAAGCTCGCCTACGCAGCGGCTATCCGCAAGGGGCACGGCATGAATTACTGTCGGTGCGCCTCATCGAACAATTTGCTGAACAGGCCCCCGAATGCCTGCCCTCAGATCCGCTGCTGCGCGATTTAGTGCTCCACTTGGTGGCCAGCCACCACGGTCGCTGTCGCCCATGGGCACCCGCCGCACCAGATAGCAAACCGGAAACAGTGACCGTTACCTTTGCCGGTCGCACCCTCAGCCACAGCAGTGATACCGGCCTAGGGCGAGTAGACAGCGGGGTGGCCGAACGCTTCTGGCGCCTGGTGGACCACTTCGGCTGGTGGGGCCTGAGCTATTTGGAAGCCTGCCTGCGCT
>REDX01000300.1 GCA_007695355.1 Planctomycetota bacterium | reverse complement strand
GTCGCGCAAGGTCGAGGGCAGCACCAATTCGTACCAGCCCTGTTCGCGGCGGGCGCGGTTGACCGCCTCGAGAATGGTGGCCGACTCTTCGCCGCGCAGTTTCTCGGCGCCCTCATCCCCCAGATGGTGCTTGGCCCACAGGTCGACGATGGCTTCATCAAGTTCAGCACTGTCCTCTTGGATGCGCTTGGGGGCCAGACTATTGTTTTTCCAATGCTTGAGGAGCTCCTTAAAGGTGGCCTTGCCCAGCACAATGTCGGTACCACGGCCGGCCATATTGGTGGCAATGGTCACCGCTCCCAATTGTCCAGCGCGGCCGATGATCTCCGCTTCCCGGGCATTTTGCCGAGCGTTCAGCACTTCGTGGGGCACGCCCTTGTGTTTGAGCAACTTGGATAAGCGCTCGGAGGTTTCCACCGCCACCGTACCCACCAGAATTGGCTGACCGATGGCGTGTAATTCTTGTACCTCGCTGGCGATGGCCTCGAATTTTTCTTTTTCCGAGCCGTAAATAAGGTCGGTGAGATCGTTACGGGCAATGGGGCGATTGGTGGGAATACTGATGACTTCCAGCTTATAAATAGCGTGGAATTCATCGGCCTCGGTCATCGCCGTACCGGTCATCCCGGCCAGCTTACCATAAAGGCGGAAAAAGTTTTGCAGGGTAATGGTGGCGTAGGTCTGGGTTTCTTCCTGAATCCGCACCCCCTCTTTGGCTTCCACCGCCTGATGCAAGCCATCGGACCAGCGGCGGCCAGAAAGCACGCGGCCGGTGAATTCATCGACGATGCGCACTTCATTACCGGCGACCAGGTACTCTTTATCGCGGTGGAAAAGATGGTGCGCCTTAAGAGCATTGTCGATAAAATGCGGCAGGTGCATGTGCTCGGGATCGTAAAGATTCTCAATGCCCAGCACTTCGCAAACCTTGTCCACGCCGCTTTCCTGCAGGGAGACGGTGCGATCTTTTAAATCGATTTCAAAGTCTTGATCAAGGGTCAGCTGTTTAGCAATATCATTGGCTTTGACAAATAATTCGGTGTGGCTTTGCGCCGGCCCGGAAATAATCAACGGCGTACGCGCTTCGTCGATCAGGATCGAGTCCACTTCGTCGACGATGGCGAAGGTGTGATTGTTTTGCACCTGCTCCTCAAGACTCTGCTTGAGATTGTCCCGCAGGTAGTCAAAGCCAAACTCATTATTGGTGCCGTAGGTCACATCGGCCTGGTAGGCGAGCTTTTTCTCTGGCGGCGACATATCCGAACGCAGCGCGGCAACGCTAATGCCCAAAAAGCGGAAGGTGGGTTCATTCCATCGCGCGTCACGTCCGGCGAGGTATTCATTCACCGTAATCAGATGCACACCCTTACCGCTGAGGGCATTGAGGTAGCAGGCAAAGCTGGCCACCAGGGTTTTGCCCTCACCGGTTTTCATTTCGGCGATACGGCCGTCGTGCAGGACCCCGGCGCCGAGAATCTGTACATCGTGGGCGCGCATACGAAAGGGCGGCGCCGATACGGGATAGGCGGCGCGCACCGCGGCATAAACCGCCGCCGAGCAATCAATATCCCAAGATGCTTCGCCCTCGGCCAGGCGAGCGCGCACCGCCGCCACTTCCGCCGCGGCATCGCCCCACTGATCAAAGCCCGCGGCTTCATCGGCCACCGCATTCCACATCCCAAGACGGCGGTCGGCGGCCTCCCGGCCCAGGGCAAAGGCTTCCACCCGAGCATCGCTGAGGGTCCGCTGTTCGGCCCGCACGGAATCGCGCAGAGCATGGGCCCGGGCCCGCAGCTCCTGGTCTGAGAGTGCCGTGAGTTCCGCTTCCAGGGCATTCACCGCATTGACCATGGGGCGGTAGCCCCGCAAAATCGAGTCATTGCTGGTGCCGAGCACCGCCTTCACCAGGCGAGTGGTCACCTCAAGAACGCTCATAACACCTTTCTCACCAAGTCCTTAACGGACGAATACGGAATAAAACCATAGGCCCTGGGCCCCCGGCGGCAGCAGCTATTTGCCTTACAGGACATTCGATGCTAGTGCCTGTTTGGTCGCTATCCAGCGAAGATGGGTCGCCCGGGGAGCACTGAGGCACCAGCAGTCGATGAGTCATAATTACCGTGACGAGACCAATGGCTCCTTCTGCCTCGTCTTTTCCGCCTGCTGTCTGGGGAAGTGGTGTCAGCAGGAGGTTTCCCCCCCTGGCATAGGGCCAGCACAGAGATATACCCCTAGCTATGCCCCAGATCATGCTCTGCGTCGAAGAAAGCGATCAACCACCCCTGCCGGTGGACCGCAGCATCCTCATCGGTCGCCATAGCGAGTCCACCCTGCGCCTGCGCGATCCCCTGGTGAGCCGTCGCCAGGCGGAGGTTTTCCTACGCGATGGCGCGGCCTATCTGCGACAGCTGGGGGCCGCCAACCCGGTGCGGGTCAACGGCGTGGCCGTGAGCGACGAGCAACTCCTGCGTCCTGGGGACGTCATTGCCATCGCCCGCTTTCGCATTCGCGTTGAGAGCATGGCGGACGAGGCCAGCAATCAGCCCCCTTCGGCGCCCCCAGCGGCGGCGGATAAAGCCCAGAGCGACAACGAGGAGCCAAACCCCGATCCCGCCGCCGACGCTGCTC
>REDX01000076.1 GCA_007695355.1 Planctomycetota bacterium | reverse complement strand
GCTTATCCTCCTCCAATATCGCCGCCCCCTGCGTACCCTTCTGGCTCGTCGCCGTCATATTCGGGTGGTAATGGCGGAGGTGCAAGACATCGATCCCAAAGCTGGCCATGTCATTACCGACCACGGTCACTTTCCCTTCGATGAATTAGTCATCGCTGCCGGCATGCGCAATGCCTACTTTGGTCATGAAGAGGAGTGGGAAACCCATGCCCCCGGACTCAAGTGCCTAGAAGAGGCCATGGATATCCGGCGCCGCATTCTCTCGCGCTTTGAAGAAGCAGAACTCAGCGACGATGCACAACATCAGCAGGCCCTACTCACCTTCGTTATCGTTGGCGCCGGCCCCACCGGAGTGGAATTGGCCGGTGCGATCTCCGAACTGGCCCACCACACCCTTCGTTCTGCCTACCGTCGTATCGACCCCGATCACACAAGAATTCTGCTGATCGAAGCCAGCCCCCACGTGCTCCCGGTTTACCCCCAGAGCCTGCGCGAGCGGGCTCGCCAAGACCTAGAAGCCATGCAGGTGGAAGTCCACACCGGATGCCGGGTACAATCAATTAGCCACGATCAGGTGGTCTACCTCGATGCCGACGGCAGCACCATCACCGTCCCCACGCACACCACCCTTTGGGCGGCGGGGCAGCGCGCTTCAGATCTGGCGCAGATGCTGGCACGCCGCTCTGGGGCCGAACTACGCCGCCACGATCGGGTGGTGGTGGACGCCCACTGCCGCCTCCCCCAAGACCCCCGTATTGCCGTCATCGGCGATATGGCTTACCTCTGTGAAGGCGATGGCGACGAGCCCCTGCCGGGGGTAGCGCCGGTGGCCATGCAGCAGGGGCGCTACCTCGCCGACTGCCTGCGCCGCCGCCGCCTTGGCAAGGCAGTCAAGCCCTTCCACTATCGCAATAAGGGTTTAATGGCGACCATTGGCCGACACCGTGCCGTTGCCGTTAGCGGCCCCTTTCATCTTAAGGGCTGGATCGCCTGGGTAGCCTGGCTCTTCATTCACATTATTTATCTCGTCCAGGGCCAAAACCGCATTTTGGTCCTCATTCAATGGGCTTACCTCTACCTTACCCGCAATCGCTCGGCCCAGGTCATTACCCGCGCCAGCCAGCCCGCCCACCACGGGCCAAGTCCTGATACCCCCCTCAGCCCGGCCAGGCCAAGCGCAGGACCCAAGGATGCCGAGTCCTGATGAGCAGCCCCACCGTGAAGGCCTTGGCCATATCCGCCTGCGGCGATGCGGACGGCTAATAACCGCACATTTTGCGGTGATTAGACCTGGTCTTGCGGCGAATAGCCCCTATATTCACCGCATCAGGAGCGGTGAATGACCTGTATCCATACCCAGCCAGACTGACCCCACTTCCATTGGGATAGCCAGGCCTTGGCGAATACCTTGGCGGCGGTGCGCCATAAACAGGGGCTGCATCTTGGGCGCATGGCTGGTTTAGGCTTCGAATTACGCAGTGAGGCAGGCCTGACCGCCCTCAGCGATGAGGTGGTGACCTCAGCCTGGATTGAGGGCGAACGGCTGAGCAGCGACGAGGTGCGCTCCAGTGTCGCAAGGCACTTGGGGCTTGAGGTGGGTGGATTACCGGAGCCCAGTCGCGCCGTTGAGGGCATGGTTGCGATCATGATCGATGCCACTTGCAACGCCCATAAAGCTTTGACCGCCGAGCGCCTATGCGCCTGGCATGGGGCCTTATTTCCCAGTGGCCGCAGCGGTCTCTATCCCATAAGCGTCGGTGCGTGGCGCGATGGCGCGGGGGGACCGATGCAGGTGGTCTCCGGCGCACTTGGCAACGAGCGGGTGCATTTTGAGGCACCGAGCGCTGAACGTGTGGATCAAGAGATGGCGCAATTCCTAGCCTGGTTTGCTCATCCTGACGACCTGGATCCGCTGCTCAAAGCAGCCCAGTCCCATCTCTGGTTTGTAACCATCCACCCCTTTGACGATGGTAATGGTCGCATTGGTCGCGCCATAACCGATATGGCCCTGACCCAGGGCGATGGCACCCAGGAGCGCTTTTACAGCCTCTCCGGGCAAATTGCCGCCGAACGCAAAGAATATTACCGGCAACTGGAAGTCGCCCAGCGGGCCAGCTGTGATATTACCACCTGGATAGCCTGGTTCCTCGGCTGCTTTGAGCGCTGCCTTGATGCCGCGGATGGTTTACTGCACGCGGTGTTGCGCAAGGCCGCCGTCTGGCAGCGCGCCAATCAACACGGCGTCAACCAACGCCAGCGCCTGGTGCTCAATCGCATGCTTGAACCCGCATGGCAGGGATTTCTCAATAATGCCAAATACGCCACCCTGGCCAAATGCTCCGCCGATACGGCCCTGCGCGATCTACGGGAACTCACGGAACGCGGTGTTCTGATAAAAAACCCCGGCGGCGGCCGCAGTACCAGCTACCGCCTCTGCGATTAAGCGGCCAGTGCTCCGGCTGACCACCTCGCCTGGTGCAGGCTGGGCATTTTCTCTAAAAGCCCTTAGGGGCTTGCTGCGCGATGCCCTGCCCCTACCAGTTATTCCAGCCTAAGACCCAAGGATGCACCACCTATGGACAGTCACCCGAGGCGTTCAAGCTAAGACCAGCAACGCACTCCCCCAGATCCCCAAGGGAGCTGACCCATCATGTGCAGATGCGCAATCCTGCTGGTTACCTTGAGCCTCATGACCTTCTGCGGGCTCGTGACTGGCGAAGAAGCCTTGCCCAAAGGACTGGGCGAAGGCGGCTCCTGGGAATTGGTAATGGATGCGCAAGAGCAGCGCTTTGCCCTGCCCGGTCTGCAAGAGCGCTGGGTCCCCCAGGGCCTGCAGGGCATGGCTGATGGCAGTTTTTTGCTCTCCAGTTATCAGAGCATGCACCGATCCTCCCCCCTCATCCCCGCTGCCCTACGCTGGTCCAGCGATGGGCCCACTCGCCTATCGCGACTCTTTGCCGATGGGCAGAGCCAGCACTATCCCCTCGTCTATCCGGGCCAGCGACAGGACTGGCACGCCGGCGGTGTTGCCTATGTTCATGGCCAGGTTTTCATCGCCGATGGCCATGCGGTGTATAGCGGCCCCCTCCCCGAAGAAGCCGGGCCGATTACCCTGCGCAAAGCCATTGACAACCACCCCTTTCGCTCCAGCTGCCTCAGCATCGATGACCAGGGCCGCCTCTGGGTTGGTGAATTTGTCCATCGCGCAAGTCTCCGCTATGGCTTAAACCGGGAAAAAGATGCGCTGGGTTTTCCGCAAAAACTCACCAATTCCCAAGGCGAGGATCGCTGGGCCGTCATTGCCGTATATACCAGCCCAGAGGGCGATCTGCAGGCTCTCATAAGCGCACCCGAACGTTTACAGGGCATGGCCATAGATCAAGATCTGGTCTGGCTTTCCTTGAGTTACGGCCGCAATAATCCTTCGCAATTGCGGGCCTATCGCAATCCCCTCATCCACCAACAGCCTGCCAAGCATCTGGCTTGGGACGGCAAATCCGTGCCCCTCTATCACCTCGATAAGCAGCTCCTGAAACAGGATGTCCCACCCATGTCCGAGGAAATATGGTTTGACCCCCAAAGCCAATCCCTCTGGGTGGTGTTTGAAAACGCGGCCATAAAATTCGCCAATGGACGGGGCCCGAAGATCCCTCATCTCACCCGTTGGCAGGTGCAGGCGATAAAGGATGATTAGCGACTTTCGCTAAGCAATTCTGAAAGGCCCGATGCCCTCGAACCATTGCATTACTGCCCCGCAGCCAGTTCTTTCGGTGAAGAGCGGCATGGGATGGGGGGACAATGCCGTTCTGTCGTCGTATGTGTATCGTCGCCGGGCTGCCTCGTGAAATTTTTTCTCACGCAGCCGCTGAGCCCACGGAGAAATCCACACAGACACCCGATTGCTCCGTGGCAACATGTTGTTTAAGACCCAGAGCCCTCCGTGCCTTCGCGTCTCCCTGAGAACTCCGTCTTTTCCCATTACATACGCAGAAACGATTTATTTGCGATCTCGCTACGGCATTGGATGGGGAAAGGGCTATGACTTGGTTTCCGCTGCCCCCTGCGTAGGTTCATCGGCATGAACCCATCCTCATCCCCCTCCAGCACCATACATGCGCCATATAGGATTATGGGACGTCGGCCAGCGCCACGGAATTTCCGCTTCAATATGCTCCTAACTCTCGTGGAAATCCTCCTGATTGGGCTTGTGGCGATAGTCCTTTGGCTGCAAGATGCAGGCATGGCAGGGGTGTTTTATGCCGTTATGGCAATGGCACTCATTAACCTAGCAATTGAAATAGGCCGCTTATTCAATCCATCATGGCTACCCGTACTACTGCACATAGACGATGCCACCATACGCACTGAAGGCTGGGACCATCCCTGGGATATTTCCCAGGCCAAGCGCTTTTATATAAACCAGCTAGGCGAGCTGATTATTGCGGCGCCTAATGGCCCAATCCAGCGCCGCCCACTGCCCCTAGAGCCAAAATACAATAATGTCCCCATCAATGAACTAGCCATGCTCCTTGTCTCCCGCGGAATGAGGGAAGATGAGGCCCTGGCCTATGGCTAACGTCCCATTTAATTGCTATCATAATAGATGCTTGGGCCGTAACGCAGCATAAGGAGACGCCCCGTAATCTCCTCGGGCTTTGGCATGGTGGAGGCGCGGGGAGAGGACCTGAGGCGGAGAAAGGAAGCCCCCCTCTCAGTAAAAGTAGGGGCTTCCGCCGCCGTAACCGAACGCAGCCCCGCAAGGCGCGAGAGCGCCGAGGAGCAAGCGAGGATGCGGGACCTGCGATTACCTTGCCTCCGCCATGCCAAAGCCCGAGATTCCTAAGCTCCAGCGCAGTAGGACAAGATATAGCCCGAAAAGACAAAGCCCGAGGAGACCGTAATCTCCTCGGGCTTTGGCATGGTGGAGGCGCGGGGAATCGAACCCCGGTCCGGAAGTGGTCCAACGACGCGTCTACGTGTGTAGAACATCTAGGCAGTTCTCACTACGGGGGTAAGCGATGCTCAGCCAATCCCTGTAGCCAGCTTGACATCTCTCGCCAGGGGTAACCAAACCACTCCCCTAGCCAGCCTTTCTATTGAGTGGCGTCTTATCCCGGAAAGGCGCGGGCAAGACACCGCCTCGTTATCTAATTACTTGCGTAATCAGGCAGCGAGGGCGTACTCGACGTGATCGTCGGCACTTATTATTATGCGGGTTGATAACGCGGCCTCCCGCACCGCGACACGCAGCAATCGCCTTTGCAAATCCGTCGAAGCCTAATCGCCCCCTTTTTGTTTTGGGGGGTTACACCCCCCAGGCCCCCCGCTGGCTTTGTCGGGGCTATTTTCACCGGGACGAGCCCGGTGAAAATTGGGCGGATCGCTTCGCGATTATATCCGCCCAACGCCCCTCGGCGCCAGGGTTTTGGGGGGTTACACCCCCCAGGCCCCCCGCTGGCTTTGTCGGGATTCGCGTTTCGCGACTGCGTCGCTGCACGCGTGGCTGGGGGTTTGGGGGTGGAACACCGCAGGCTCCACAGAATCGAGCTTGCTCGATGGAGCCGGAGGTGTGGAGCCCCCAAAAACTAAAAGCGCTTCGCGATTATATCCGCCCAACGCCCCTCGGCGCCAGGGTTTTGGGGGGTTACACCCCCCAGGCCCCCCGCTGGCTTTGTCGGGATTCGCGTTTCGCGACTGCGTCGCTGCACGCGTGGCTGGGGGTTTGGGGGTGGAACACCGCAGGCTCCACAGAATCGAGCTTGCTCGATGGAGCCGGAGGTGTGGAGCCCCCAAAAACTAAAAGCGCTTCGCGATTATATCCGCCCAACGCCCCTCGGCGCCAGGGTTTTGGGGGGTTACACCGCTTGAAGCCCGGAGGGCGGGACGGTGTCCCGCCTTCTGGGTGGCGTGGGAAACCAATGGTTCTCGGTTTGCGTCACAGAGGTCACAAAGAGCAGGCGCTGACTGGGTCAGCGCTCTTGTATATTATCAAGGCAGTGGCCAATGCCAGCGGAACTCAGCTCCCTCATACGCTGGGAGGAAGTAATTGCACCCGCTGCTCACCCCGCTGCCAGGCCTTCAGTACGGTGGCGTGCCAGGGGCTCAGGGGAATGCCAGGCAAGCTTGCCCAGGGAACCCAGAGGGCGCGAAAGCCGGGGATGAGATGGCGGGTGGGGCGGGGGACTGGATTGCGCACGGTAAAAAAACGCGCCACCCAGCGCGGGCCTTTCAGGAGGTCGAGGGCGGGCTGGAGGAGGCTGGGGTCGGCGGGGAGCTGCCAGCCGAGCTCTTCGCGCAGTTCGCGGCGCAGGGCGGTTTCGGGTTGTTCCCCCGGTTCGCAGGCACCGCCAAAGCAGGTGCATTGACCAGCGGCGATGCGGGCCTGGGCCGGGCGCAGCTCTAAAAGCAGGGCATCGCCCTCCACAATCAGGGCACAGGCGTATTCGCATACCGCTTGTGGGGCATCCATGGGCCCCACCTTAGGCCGTGCGGAGGCAAGACCATGACCAGCTCAACCGGCAATCCTCAGCCCATTCCCCTCCCCTTGGCGGGCAATGGGCCACTGACGCCAAAGCCCCCTCCCTGGCGGGCCACCAGCAGCCGCTGCGTCTATGAGAATCCCTGGTCCCAGGTTATGGAGGAGGAACTCCAGGGGCCCCAGGGTGAAGCCGGCCTCTATGCCTATTTTGCCCCGGTGGACTGCGTGCTCATCGTCCCCCTCTGGCAGGAGTCTGGGCTTTGGTTCACCGCTTTGGTAGAGCAATGGCGCCAGCCCATTCGAGCCCAAACCTGGGAACTTCCCTGTGGACGGCTTGAACCCGGTGAATCCGTCCTTGCTGCGGCCCGGCGCGAATTGGCCGAGGAATGCGGACTCCAGGCCGGACGGTGGCAGCAGGGTGGGGATTGGCAGCACTCTGATGCCCGGGTGGCTGGCAATATTGCCCTCCTTGCCGCCTGGGATTGCCAGAGCATCGCCGATAAGCCTCCGGGGGATGGCAGCGAAATCGATCTCCAGGCCTTCCGTCTCCCCCTGCAAGCAGCCTGGTCAGCGGTGGGCCAGGGTAGACTGCGGCAGTGCGCCAGTATTGCTGCCATCGCCTGGGCCCTTGATCTGGTTTACCGCGATGGCCACTCTGCCGAAGCTGGAGCCAGCCCAGCTTGACCGCCAGCCGCCCGGGCGTTCACTGTGACCCCGCAAAGGGGGCTTCCCCCATTCTTCCCCCGGAAGGTGCCCATGCCCAATCTCGTTCACTTTGGTGCCGGCAATATTGGCCGCGGCTTTATCAGCCCCCTCTTCTCCGCCGCCGGCTGGACGGTGATCCTGGTCGATGTGCAGGGAACGGTGTTGAGCGCCATTGCCGATCGCGGTGGCTTTCAAGTGATCGAGGTCGATAGCGACAGCCGCGTCGTGCGCCAGGTACGCCCGGTGCAGGCGGTAAACGGCCGCGATGGCGAGGCGGTAGCGGCCGCGGTGCGTGATGCGGACTTAGTGAGCACTGCGGTGGGCTTGGGCGCCCTGCCCCATTTGGCCGCTGGTATTGCGCGCGGATTTGAGGCGCGCCTGGCGGCCGGCGGCGGGCCGCTGGATATTCTGGTCTGCGAAAACGGCGTGCAGGCGCCCGACATTCTCAAAGCGGCCATTCTCAAGGCCGCCGCACCAGAACTGGCCGCCGTATTCGACCAGCGCCACGGCCTGGTGCGCACCTCCATTGGCCGCATGGTGCCCGCCGGCGATGGCTCGGATCCCCTCGACATTGTGGTTGAGCCCTACTGCATCCTGCCGGTGGAAGCCAGCGCCTTCCGCGCCCCCATCCCCAGCATTCCTGGCCTGAAAGCCAAGGCCGATTTTGATCTGGTTTTGCGGCAAAAACTCTATCTGCACAATGGTACCCATGCCTGCCTCGCCTATGCCGGCCTGCGCAAGGGTCTGGCCACCATTCCCGACTGCATGGAAGATGCGGACTTGGTGAGCGCCATGCGCGCCGCCGGCAATGAAGTTGCCCAGGCCCTGGCCCGCGCCCATGGCCGCGACGCCAGCGAGCAGGCCGCCATCCTTGCCGAGTGCCGCGAGATGCTCGATGACTTATGCGTCCGCTACCGCAATCGCCCCCTGGGCGACCCCCTGTCCCGGGTCGCCCGCGATCCAGCGCGCAAACTAGCTAGCGATGATCGCCTCATTGGCGCCGCCCGCTTGTGCCTAGAACAGAGCATCCAGCCCCTGGCCCTAGTCAGCCACATTTTGCACGCCTGTGCGTATACCATTGCCGACGATGAGCCCCAGGCCGCCGACTGGCGCCGCCTGCAGGCCCAGGGGCCCATCGCCCTACTCTCCCATTTTAGCAACCTCCAGCCCACGGAGCCCCTCATGAGCACCATCTCCTTCGCCCAACGCCAGCAAGAAGCCGCCGCGCGCATCCGCGCCGCCGGCATTCACCTCAAAGACAACGAAGCGAGCGACATCGAAATCGCCGACTTTGGTCTCGGCCGCTTTGACGAGCTGGGCCTGGCCATCTATGTCTATGTCAATACGGATCGCTGCTGCGCCAAGGAATTGGCCATGGTACCCGGGCAAATCTGCCCCGAACACCGCCACCCCACGGTGGACGGCGAACTGGGTAAGGAAGAAACCTTCCGCTGCCGTTCTGGTGAAGTTCACCTCTTCCTGCCTGGCCATAAGAAAGATTCCGGCGAGCAAGAATTCGCCCTGCAGTTTGTGCCCGCGGACAAGCGCGACACGGTCACCGTGTTTAAGCACATCCACCTGCTGCCCGGTGATCAGTGCACCCTCAAGCCCAATACCCCGCACTGGTTTGTCGCCGGCAAGGAGGGCGCCGTGGTCAGCGAGTTCTCCACCCGCTCCCGCGACGAGGCCGATGTCTTTACCGATGCGGAAATTCAGCGCGTCCCCGATCCGGTCTGATTTCCGCTAGCTTGACTATACCATGGCGGAGCAGCGCATACCAATGGTGGCGCGGTAAGGGTGTTTTTGGGGAATCCCGCGGCGCAGGCGCTGTGTTCATGGGCCGCTCAGGAGAGCGGCGCTCCCGGGCCGACCTTCCTGTCGCCGCGCTCATTCTCGTCTGCTATTTCCAAAGGAACTTCCATGTCCGACCCCCGTCTCAATGATCTTGCCGCCATTATCGATGCCCAAGGGGCCGACCTCAGTCAGGCCCGGGTGGTGGCCGGTTTTGACGGCTTTGTCGACGAGATGATTCAGGTGGTGGGCGAACGCCAGAGCCTTGAACACTTCGATGCGGTGAGCGATATCCCGGCCTTTGCCGCTTGGGTGGCCGGCGCTGCTGGACGCTCGTCGCTGAAAGAAGTGGTGGTGCAGCGTCAGGATGCCGGTGGTTGCGCGGTCAATCTGGGCGATGGCCTAGTCACCTTCGGCATTCAATTGGATCTCTTTGCCACCCTGGGTGCGCCCATTGCCGCCCCCTTTGCCCCCCTGGTGGCGCGCTGCCACCACGCCGAAAGCTGGTGCTCGCAGCCCGGCCGTACCTTGGCCTTCGAATTCAACGATGGCAAACTGATGTTCGCCAGCGTTTCCCAATTGGGCGAGCTCGACCCAGCAGCCATGGAACGCGCCATCGCCGATGGCCAGCTGCGCCCCTCCTGCCAGGCCGCGCAGCTGATCGCCCTCACCAATTGGACCCTCTACCCGCACATGACCGCCTGCTGGCAGGTCTTCCAACAGCAGGTACTGGCCCAGTGCCAGCAATCGCCATTGATCTTTATCGACCTGGTCGACCCCCGCAGCCGCAGCCGCGCCGATATCAGCGCCATGCTGGAAACCCTGCCCCGCTTCCAGGACCACGGCCGCGCCATCCTCGGTGTCAATCTCAACGAAGCCAATGCGGTGGCAGATCTCTTAGGCATTGCCCAGGTTGAAGAAGACGGCCCCGCCATGGCTGAACAGGCCGCCGCCATCCGTCAGAAACTCGGCATTCACCAAGTCGTCACCCACGCCGTCAAGGTGGCCGCCGCCGCCGATGCCCACAGCAGCGCCATTGCCGCCGGCCCCTTCTGCGCCAAGCCAGACAAGAGCGTTGGCGCCGGTGACCGCTTTAACGCCGGCTACTGCGCGGCCCAACTCTTGGGCCTGAACCTGGAACAATCCCTCCTCCTCGGCAACGCCAGCTCCGGCTTTTTCGTGCGCCAAGCGCGCTCCGCCACGGTGAGCGAACTCGCCCAATTCTGCCGCGACTGGCAGGCGGGAAATATCTAGTTATCCTGTGGATCAACAGCAACAAAAGGATGACGATGACCAGCGCTGCCAGCCAGATCGAGAGCCAAACCGAGAGCCTCACCATTACCCGCCCCGATGACTGGCATGTGCACCTGCGCGATAATCCCCTGCTGCCGCACACCGTGGCCGCCACCGCTGCCACCTTTGCCCGGGCCATTGTCATGCCCAATCTGGCGCCGCCGGTGACCACCGTGGAATTGGCTGAAGGCTATTACCAGCGCATTGTGCAAGCTCTGCCCACGGGAATGAGCTTTGAGCCGCTGATGGTGCTCTACCTCACCGCTGACACCTCGCCCCAAGAAATCGCCGCCGCCGCTGCCCATCCCCATGTTCATGCGGTCAAACTCTATCCCGCCGGGGCCACCACCAATTCCGCCTATGGAGTACGCGACCCCGATGCCATCGACCACCTCTACGCTGCCCTAGAAGAGAACGATCTGCCCCTGCTCATGCACGGCGAAGTGATCGATCCAGCGGTGGACATTTTTGACCGGGAACGGGTATTTATTGAACGGCACCTGCTGCGCATCCGCGAAAAATTCCCCGCCCTGCGCATGGTGTTAGAACACATTACCACCGGTGATGCGGTGCAGTTTGTCCTCAGTCAGCCCAAAAACACTGCCGCCACCATTACTCCCCAGCATCTCATGCTCAACCGCAATGATTTACTGGCCGGCGGCATTCGCCCCCACAACTATTGCCTGCCCATCCTCAAGCGCCGGACCCACCAAGAGGCCCTGCGCCAGGTCATCACCACCAATGATGCGCGCTTTTTCCTGGGCACCGATTCCGCTCCCCACGCCCAGCACGCCAAGGAAACCGCCTGCGGCTGCGCCGGCTGCTATAGCGCCCCGGCGGCCCTCGCCTTTTACGCCACGGTATTCGAGGAATGCGGCGCCCTGCAGCACTTAGAGGCCTTCGCCAGCCACCACGGCCCGGACTTTTACCGCCTGCCGCGCAATACGGAAACGGTCACCCTCGTCCGCCAGCCGCAGACCATCCCCGAGGCTGTCGATGCCTACGGCACCCGCATTATCCCCTGGCAGGCCGGGGGAACTATTCCCTGGTCGCTGGCCTAAGGAAAATCGCTGCAATATACGCCCTTGCAATCTGCATTGACGAAGCCTTGCCGCTGGCAAAAAGAATCTGTCGCTGCTGAGATGCGATCACTGGAGTATAGCCCTGCATGCACCTTTTTACCTGCAGTAATTGCGGCAACCGCCTCTACTTTGAAAATGTGACCTGCACGCGCTGTGGGATGCATTTGGGATTTATTCCTGAACGCATGGAATTATGCGCCATACAGCCCACCGCCACGCCGAACCTATGGCGCATCCACGATAGCGGCGTCGAATATCGAAGCTGCGCTAATTATCACCAACACGCGGTATGCAATTGGATGGTAAGAGCAGAGGATGAGAGCCCTTTTTGCATCGCCTGTCAATTGAATCACACCATCCCCGACCTGAGTATAGCGGGCAACCATGCCCTCTGGCACACCCTCGAAATCGAAAAACGGCGACTCGTTTATTCACTGCTGCGCCTTGGCTTACCGGTCATCCCCCGTGATCGCGACGAGAACGGTTTGGCTTTTAACTTTATGGCCGATAGCACGTCGCCTTTTAACGAACGCGATAAAGTCCTTACTGGGCATGCCGACGGCATGATCACCATTAATATCCAAGAAGCCGACCCCGCCATGCGCGAACGCCTGCGCGAGGAACTCGCCGAACCCTACCGCACCTTACTTGGGCACTTCCGCCATGAGTCCGGACATTTCTACTGGGACCGTTTAATTCGGAATACGCCATGGCTGAATGAATGCCGCCAACTCTTTGGCGATGACAGCCTCGATTACGGCCAAGCCCTCAACCAACATTACCAACAAGGCCCGCCCAACAACTGGGAGGACCATTATATTAGCAGCTATGCCACCATGCATCCCTGGGAAGATTGGGCCGAAACCTGGGCCCACTACCTGCACATGGTAGATACCCTGGAGACCGCATGGCAATTTGGCCTGGGCATTAATCCCATGGCCGGTGATGATATCAATGCACCCCTTCAGACCAATTTCGACCCCTACCAAGAAGCGACCATTGAAGCCTTAATTGAACACTGGCTGCCACTGACCTTTGCCCTAAATAGCCTCAATCGCAGCATGGGCCATGCGCACGCCTATCCCTTTGTCCTCTCGCCAACGGTCAGCGACAAACTGGGCTTTGTGCACCGGGTGGTGCGCTCTCAAAAGCACTAACCATCACTTTGTTCAACAAACAACACTCTGACAACGGATATGAGCCACAGCAATCACCACCGCCATAAGGAGCACCTCACATGGCCAACGAAGGATACCACGAACCCATCAATGAACTCAGCGACCGCACCCGCGATATGCATCGCGCGATTGTCTCCCTCATGGAAGAGCTTGAGGCCGTCGATTGGTACAATCAACGCATCGATGCCAGCAAGGACAAGGCCCTTAAAAGCATTCTCCAGCACAATGCGGATGAGGAAAAAGAACACGCTGCTATGGTCTTAGAATGGCTCCGTCGTCAAGACCCCGCCTTTGACAAAGAACTCCGCGAGTGGTTATTTACCGATAAACCATTAGACCACTGATTACCTGACAGCGCTGTTCAATCAGTCGCTTTGCCTAGTCCAACCCCTGCCCTGTATCAGCCCTGAACTAAGCCCGAATGCAGCGCATGGAACCATGTTGTGACATCAAGCGGGGAAGATATCACGGTCTTCGAGTGCAGTATTAGTCACATTCGGGTGGGACACCGTCCATGCCGTTCT
>REDX01000083.1 GCA_007695355.1 Planctomycetota bacterium | reverse complement strand
ACTGCCGTCTCACCACTCCGGCGATGCCAATGCAGGCTAATAAAGCGCCAATAAGCAAGGGGGCCCAGGCAAGAAGGGCTGAGGGCCAGGCATACCAAGGCAGGCTGGGGGCTTCGATTGCCAGAATGCGCGCATTGCCTTCAGGCAGAGCAATCTGGCGGTCAGCCTGCTGGCCGACAAAGGGAAGCCCGGTCATCGGATCATCAAGGTTGAGCACCTGAGGGTCGTCGGCGTGGTACTGGGCCTGTCTACCCGCCAGGGCCAATTGCCGGTGCTTCTGGCCCGCAGCATCTTCCCAGGTGACGATGCTACGGTGGGTTACGCGAAGGGTATCGCGCTCATCACCCCTTGGCATGCCCCGTAAATAGCCTTCTACGACATGACGGAATTCAGGATCATTGCGGTCAATATCGCCTTGGGCCTCGATGCCAATCCACAGTTGATGAGGGACATTCCATTGGGTAATGGGGCCCCGTTCTCCACCCGGACCAGGTTCGCCTCGTTCTGCCATGGTATTGGCAAAGCGTGGGTTTGTTGGCAAAACGCTGGCTGGCCCAGTCATCATAAAGGGCAGCATGCGCATAAGCCCGGAGGAGGTAACTCCAGCCAGGCCCAGCATCACCACGGCAATCACCACCATTTCGCCGGTAAGCAGACGAAAGCGTCCAAGCAGGGGGTTCACCACCATGCCCATGACCAGCAGCACCAAAGTGAGGCCGAGGGGCATGTAGTGGTTATTCAGGTAGGTGTTTTTGAGAAACCAGTCGTTCCAGGGGATGAGAACGCTAAAGCCGACGGCCAGGATCAGGGCAATCAGAATCGAGCGCAGGGTGATAAACCGATGTGCCACCGGTGTTTCCTCGGTGGGCTCGCCGATGGCATCGGTTGCTTCAGGGGCTTCGGGTGCAGTAGTCACGTAGGCGTCCCCTGGACGGGCTGAGACAGACGGGTGGGAGGGGGCCGGGAAGCGTCCAGACCCGAAGAGTTCGGCATGTTGACAGCGACCGCGCCGCTGTCCACTGATGGGACGACCTGGCTTGAACAAGTGCGCCACGCAAATGTGGCTAGCGCAATCAGGCCCCATTAAGTACCGAGCTGGGCTAACCAGATCATCGCCGCCGTCCTCGACCTCAAGTCGCGCTCTATCTTACCGATGCTAAAGATCTTGGGGATATGGATTATGAGCCGAGTTGTCACCGATTTAATCGCCAAGGCTAAAGCCCAGATGGCATGGGCACAGATGCTTGTGCTTCAGGGGGCGCAAACCCAAGGGAATCGGAGCACCCACAAGATCTTGACCTCCCTCACTTATGGTTCTGCCGCGCCTCGGGCAAAGCCCGCTAAGGCCAATAGGTCTTTGCTGCGTTTGATGAGAATGGAGGGCTCCGCGCGGTGTGGCTAGTCGACGCCCTTTATATCCTGATTGCGGTGGCCATCGCCTCGGCACTGGTGTGGACGGCCGTTTGGCCGCCCTTGCTGGCTCTGACCTGTCTTTTGCTCTTGGTTCTTTTGGATCGGCGTTGGGGCGCACGTATTCCTCGGGGCGCCCTTGCATTGCTTATGGTCCCTTCACTCAGCCTCTGGCTGTTTGTCATGAGCAGCGATGCCCAAGCGCTTATCCGAATTCCATTAATCTTTGCATTTACATCACTGGCTACGATATGGGCATTCGCCATGCGGGGTCGACGGCAGACCCTTTCACTGGCGGCGATTCCCCTGCTTTGTGCCCTGAGTTGGCTTTTATTAGGCGATAATGATCCTCAGGCCCGCCAGGCAGCCGCCTGGATGGGTATTTATGGTCTGGTCACCTGGCCCTTCCTTAGCTTTCTCCTGCGGCCGCACTGGATGCTCGCTTTGGTTCCCCTGGGCTGCTTATTTCTCTTGGGGCTGGTCCGGGTAATGGTTGATCTGGTAGAGGCAAACCCAGCTGCGGTGGGAGATATTTTCCGCGCGGTTCCATTCGCTCTCATCAATCACCCGATGGTGCCCCTGCAAATATTTCTCTTTTTGCTGATTGTGGTGGCATTGCTTATGTACGCGGGTTTTCGCTGGATTTTCCTGGCCCTCACGGGGCTAGCGATGACTGCCATGGTGTTCTGGCTTGCCGGCGGCATGCTGCCGCAGCAAAGCCTTGGCCTGGAACATGCCCCCATACTTATCACCTTGGCTCTGGCCCTGCTTGCCCTATGCGTCGGCAGCGCCGGGATTATTGGCTCGGCCCGGCGGCCAGGAAATCTCACTCGCTTTGCCAGTCGCACCCTGTCGCTGGGCATTCTCATTACAGCCATCGAAATGGGGCTCATGCTCATCGAATTGCCAGCCGCCAATGTTCTGGTCAGCCAGGTTGCCAAGGCCTTGGCGCCCCTACTTATGGCTTTGCTCCTTACCGGAGTTGTGGGGCTGTCAGTAGGTATGCCACGGGGTGATGATGAAACCATACGCCCTCGCACAGAGCGCCTGAGACGCGCCTGGGGAACCTGGCGAAACCGACTTTTTGCCCATTCCGGCGAGCAACTGCGCGGCCTTTCTCTGGAAGCCAGTGGTGAAGTGCGTCGCCTGGGTGATCCCTGGCGACTTTTGCCCTTGCTCATCTTTGCCGCTGCCTGGCCCGCCATTATCCTTCTCGATCAAGGTTTGGGCATTCTTTTGCCCTTTGCTTTGATCTTTTTTACTGCCCGCTGGATTGACCACTATCCGCTGCCATGGTTAGTGCTTTTCCAGGCCTGCATAGCTGCCGCAAGTTGGAGTCTGGGTCACCCGCCATTTCTTATTTTCCTGCATATGATTCTTGCCTTAACCACCGTATGGCCGTTTTTGCGCTGGCCTTCATGGGATGCGGCCTTCAGTTATCCTCTCGCTTGTCTGATGCTTACGCCGCTGTGGCTATATAGCGCCAGCGCCGATCCCACACAAATTATCCTTGGTGTCGGATGTTTGGTACTCTTGGTGAATGCCCTGCGCCGGGGCCCTTTGCGTTGGGGTATTTTAGCCGTTACTGTTGGCCTGATTGGTATCTGGCTGACGCGTTGGGTTTTGGCTCGAGATCCATTCACTACCATTATTTTACTCGATATTGATCTCTTAGAGTCGCTCTTGGCTATTCTCTACAGCCTTCCCCTAATGATGCTGCTATTGACTATCCTTTGGATCAGCCGATTTCGAGGGGCTCATTGGTGGTTGCATATGGGGAATCGAGAACTGGGGTTGGTCGGCATCGGTATTATACTCTGCGTGGCGTGGGCCATCGGCGTGCGTGACGCCTGGTGGATAGGGGGGATAGCAGCCATCGTCCTGCTTGCCTTAGGGCCCGATTTCACCCGTCAATTGCGTTTTGCCAAACCTGCAGCCTATCGTCATCCCCTTACCGCCGCCTTGGCCATAAGTTTAATGATCCTGTTGGTGTCTTTGGCTTCCGCCATCGCCATCCTTCCCAGTGACTGGTCGCAGGGCCCCAGCGAGCTTCGGGTCGCGTCGGCCGGAGCTTTGGGGCCAGTTTATCTCCAGGCCCTGCGCGATATGATGGCGTTGCTTACGGCTGCGCTGCTCCTTATTTCATGGCAAATTTGGGCGCGCCATGGCAATGAGCTTGTGGTAGCAACCAGTACCTTTGTCCGTCGCCGCGATGCCGGTTTGGCCCCCGCTGCAAAAGCCCGACGCCGCCTTGTTGAGCCAGCTTTGGGACTTGTCCTGCGCTATGGCACGCCGCTGTGGTTGCGCTGCCGCTCCCTAAGCCAATGGGCTGTTAAGCTATGGCTGAGACTATGCCGTCGCCTGGCTGCTTGGCTACCGAAGCGCTCAACCAGCGATGCTGGCTAAGCCCAGAGGGAACTCTGGGATTCCTGTAAATACCTAAATACCAGCGATTTGAAATCTTAGGCCGGCGAGACACGCATAAGCACCAAAAACTAACTGTTGACCAGTGCCGGAGGAGTCGGTAATAATAGAGGTGCTCCCCCCGTCACTTTTTAAACATTGGGGCCGGGCGGGGGAACCGGCTCCATCTCTCTCCTTTAGGAGGAGTGCCATCATGATCGACATCCGCATCACCGGCGTCCATTATAGCGTTTCCGCGAAGGTGAACGCCTACATCACCGATAAGCTGTCTCATCTCGATCGTTTCCATCCTGGCCTTCAGCGTCTGCATGTCACCGCGCAAGAGGCCGCCAAACACGGCTTTCGCATTGATGTGGATATGCATCTCCCCAACCACAAAGAAGTTGTTGCTCACCATATTGCCGAGACCATCTACGCAGCTCTCGATGGGGTGGTCGACAAGTGCACCAAGCAGTTGGTCAAGATCCATGAGAAGGAGCAGGCGAAAGAGCGCGGCAAATCAGACCGCCAACGCCTCCGCGCCTAATTCCCTTGCCATCTGAGTCCTGAGTAAATCCATAACCCTGGCCCATGGCCAGGGTTATGGATTTCTATCCAGGCCCAAAAAAAGCCCCGCAGGATTGCCTGGGGGCTTATTATCGGCGATAAATGGTACTCCCAAGGGGATTTGAACCCCTGTTCCCGCCGTGAGAGGGCGGTGTCCTAGGCCACTAGACGATGGGAGCGTCTTTGCGCGAGATCGAGTTTCTATCCGGCCCCGTATTTGGTCAAGGTGGAATCAGCATTAAGGCCGCCCAATGGCGGGGTTAATGTCGGCTTCCCAATAGGGTGTAGACCAAAAGGTATTTCCCTCCCACGAAACGCAGAGAACTCGCCGAATCGACGCTTCTTCGGCGGCGCCAACCCATGGATAAACATGGAAATTGCGAATAATGGGGAAGTCACTGGCGGGAAAGCTGCGGCCAAGATTACCGCGGCGCAGTTGCCGCACTTTGTATTCCATCCAGGTGATCGGCGCCTTGCCAAATTCGGCTTCCATCCATTCGCTTACCACTCCCTGATCGGTCCCCGGGGGGAAAAAGGTGCTAAACCAACCATCATTAATATTGGTGATTTCCTCGCCCGAGGTTTCATAGAAAAAGCTGATGGGGTGCTTTTCGACATCACTCCCAAGTAAATACTCATAGTTTCCCCAGTTGCCGCCGAGGGGCCTTCCGCTGCGGCGGTCTTGACCCTGACTGGGATCGAAGGCGCTGACCATAATCCGGGTGGGAGCATCCTCCATCGGCATGCCGGGCTCAAAGAGCAGGGAAAGACTCGCAGGATTGAGATTCGGGCTGCGCACATGATCGCGGTAGACGCTAATGCCCATGCCCAATTGCCGCATATTATTGAGGTCCTGCGTCGTCATTGCCGAGCGCCGAGCCATGCTTAGGGCCGGCAGCAAAAGGCCGGCGAGGATGGCGATAATGCTGATCACCACCAGCAATTCGATCAGGGTAAAGCCGCGGTTGGCGCTGTATGCGTTCATAACGGGTATCGACTCGGGGGGCGAGGGAGGGGGAAGGTCAAGGCGTCTACGCTGGCAGGCGGGATGCCGTTGCCGGCAGGGCCTGGCCTTTATGATGCCCAGCCCATGCAGAGGAGACGCAATGTTGGACCTGGGGTTACGGGAATGGTGGGCAATCTGTCAAGGCCTGTCCCAGGGTGCGATCTGCGCGGTGGCACGCAAGGGCGGCATCCACGAGCATCGAGGGGGGCTATTCCGCCTGCAGCACCGCCGCTTCGCCCTGATTCCGGCCCTAGAACACCAGGCCCCTGAGCGCCTCCTGCCGGCCCTTAGGGCTCATCACCCCATCCCCATCCCGCCGCCAGGGCAGTTGCTGCTGAGCGCTTGGGCCGAGGTGCGGGCCCATTGGCTGCTGCGCCGACGCGAGGAAGTTGATCAATTGGCTGCGCTGCCGGGCATTCAGGGTTTGAGCCAGCAAGAATTACACAGCCGCTTTACCTATCGCGGAGAGGAGTGGCTGAGCCTGGTTCTTCTGCAAGCCTCGGTTTGGCGCCAGCCGCCGCCGCTTGGGGATCATCCGGCATATGGGGGTTGTCGCAGCTGGATACCCTTGCAGGCTCCGCTGCCGATCGCCGATTCAGCCCCCGTGCTGCCGGCCCAGCAGCTTGAACAGGCCCAGCGTACTCTGAGCCAGCACTTTGGAGATTCACAGGACATGCCGGAATGAGCACCCAGGTCACCCTTCTCGTTAACTGCCATGACCGCACCGGCATTGTCGCCGCCCTTTCTGATTTGGTGGCCCGCAGCAATGGCAATATCCTCGATGCCGACCAGCATTCTGAGGAGGAAAGCGGCCTCTTTTTCATGCGTATGCAGTGGGTACTGGATACCGATACCCTGGATGCCAGCGGTCTGCGCCAGGCCCTCGATGCACTCGCCGAGCGCTTTGGCCTGCATTACGAGCTCCACGTTCACGATGCCCCCACCCGGGTTGCCATTTTTTGTTCGACGGCTCCGCACTGCGTCTACGACCTGCTGCTTAAGGAACGCATGGGCGAGTTCGCCCCCCACGTCATGGCCTGCGTCATATCCAACCATCCCCAATGGCAGGATGTCTGCGATCACTTTCGCCTGCCCTTTTACCATGTCAGCGTCAACGCAGAAAATAAGGCCGCCGCCGAAGCCCGGCAGCGGGAGATCCTCGCCGCCGAGGACATCGATCTCATTGTTCTCGCCCGCTATATGCAAATTCTCAGTCCCGAATTAGTCGCCGAATGGAAGGGGCGGATCATCAATATCCACCACTCCTTCCTGCCCGCCTTTGTCGGTGCTAGGCCCTATCACCAGGCCAAGGACCGGGGCGTGAAAATCATTGGCGCAACCGCCCACTATGTCACCGCGGAATTAGATCAGGGCCCGATTATCGAACAGGATGTCACCCGGGTAACCCACCGCGACGAAGTTTCGGATCTGGTGCGCAAGGGCCGGGATCTTGAACGTCAGGTACTCTCCCGCGCGGTGGGCCTGCATCTCGATCGCCGCGTTTTAGAGTGCAATAACCGCACCATTATCTTCCGCTAGTCCATAGATCGGCAAAGGAGGTCTCATTATGAGCGAAGCCCAGGAAAGCCCCGATACCGCCCCATTACCAGCAGCGGTATCCGGCCTGCGGATCACCGGGCTGATCGAAGGGACCTCCACCCTGGTACTCTTCGGCATTGCCATGCCGCTGAAATACCTCGCCGATATGCCGATGGCCGTGACCATTGTTGGCAGCGTCCATGGCCTTCTGTTTGTTATCTACATCCTCTGGGCCTGGATGGTGGTGGCCCGCTACCGCTGGCCCTTCCTGCGATTTGTCACCATGGCCATTGGCGCGGTCATTCCCTTTGGCCCCTTTATTGTCGATCGCTGGATCCCCGGCTGGTACCGCAGCAGTTTGGCGCAAGACCGCCCGGCACCTAGTGAAATGGCCAATTAATCAGGCCTAGGGCCGTGGGCCGCCAAGGATTTCCTCGCCGCTCTTAAAGCCAACCGCGGGCTCTAGGGCAACCTGGGTAAGCACCCGCTGGCCGTCTTCAAGAACCTCGCCGAATTGCCGGTGGGCTTCCTCTAAACGTTGAACCTCGCTACGCAGAAAATCCAGATCGTGGGACCAGGCGCTAGGTGGTAGTCCCCGATTGCGTTCTTCAAGGCGACTGAGTCGTTCGCGCATGCTGCGAATATCGGCTTCCCCAATTTGCCGCTGTACTAACACCGGCCGCACCAGCCAGCTGCCTAACTCACCCCGGTTTCGATGTGGCCATTCCCCATCACGATCGCGCTGGGCGCGGAAATACCACCACTCGGGGTGTTGATTTTCCACCTGCGAAGGATCGCGATCAATCAGCTGAATATTGTACCAAAATTCAAAGCCGGTGTGGGGATCGACGGTGAGTTCTTGATTCAGGCGGCGCAGGTAAAAGTCCTGAGCGCTTTCTCCTTCGCGCTGTAGCATTGGCACGTCACCCTGCAGATAGGGACCTAGGACGGCGTGGGCAGAGCCCATGCGCTGGGGGTCCCAGGGGCTGACCGGCGGGGGATTGATAATCCGTGGAAAGCGCTGATGGCCCTGATCGGCAACCCACTGATTGACTGCCACGCCAAGACGCTTGAGGCGAAAGCGGGTCTGAAATTCATCGGCGCGGTGGACAATGCTGAAGCGTTCTACGCTCATCAGCAATAATATGCCCATGAATATCACGAACATCAGCACAATAATGCGGCCCTTGGTCATGAAAATTCCTTTTCCCCATCCTCGCCATCACGGCGCTGGCTCAATGGCTGTTTCCCGTTCAGGCTACGCACCACCCATGCCGAAGACCTGAAGCGCGTGTGGAGAAAGCCCAGGGCGGCGCAAAGCTTGCCCCCGGGATCGCCGATCTCCTGATCGGCCAGCAAAAATGCCCTGAATAGGGCGCTTTTTGCGCTAAAAGTATCCACCGCGAAGCGGGTATTCCTTACCCAAGGCGAGCTTTGCGCCGCCCTGGGAGAGGGCCTGGCTCTGGCATTGTCCAACCTTCAGCCTGCCCTATAAGAGACTTATGAATGAACGTGGCAAACAGGTGGTGGTGCTCTGCTCGGGTGGACAGGATTCGGCAACCTGCCTGCGCTGGGCGGCCAATCGCTGGGAACAGGTGTACACCATTGCCTTCGACTACGGCCAACGCCACCGCGTCGAACTCGAGGCCGCGGCCAGCCTCGCCAAATTGGTGGGGGTGGTGGAACACCGAGTTCTGCCGGTGTCGGCCCTCGCCGCCCTGGCTGGCAATGCGCTTACCGGCAGTGATATGGTACGCACGGAAACCAATGCCCGTTCGGGATTGCCAAATACCTTTGTACCAGGCCGCAATCTCATTTTCCTCACCCTTGCCGCCGCCTGGGCCTATCAGCTTGGCACCAGTGATTTAGTCACCGGCGTTTGTCAAACCGACTACTCCGGTTATCCCGATTGCCGCGAGTCCACCATCGCTGCCCTCAGCCAAACGCTGCAAGCCGGCATGGAATATCCTTTCACCATCCACACCCCACTGATGCATATCACCAAAGCCCAGAGCATTGAGTTAATCCGTCAAGAGGGGGGGCTTGAGTTGCTGGCGCACACGCATACCTGCTACAATGGGGCGGTGCCGCCCTGCGGTGAATGCTCGGCCTGCATCCTGCGTGCCCGTGGCTTTAGTGCCGCTGGCATCCCCGATCCGCTCTTAGAACGCCTCGGCAGGGTTTAGGGCAGTCGGCTATGCGGGCGGTGTTACAGCGGGTCAGCCACGCTCAGGTGAGGGTGGATGGCGAGGTGGTGGGCAGCATCGGTGCCGGACTTTTCGTGCTGCTGGCCATCGCCGCAGACGATACGGATGCGGATGAGGAGTGGCTCTGCGCCAAGGTGGCCCGCTCGCGGCTTTTCACCGATGAGCAGGGAAAGATGAACCTGGATTGCGCGGCCATCGCCGGGGAATTTCTTGTCGTGTCCCAGTTCACCTTGCTGGCCACCACGGTGAAAGGCAATCGCCCGGGCTTCCCCCATGGCGCGCTTCCCGCCGAGGCCGACCGTCGCTATCAGCGCTTTGCCTGCCGCCTCGGCGAATTAAGCGGCTGTCGGGTGGCCACCGGTCGCTTTGCTGCCCATATGGCGGTGGAACTCTGCAATGATGGGCCAGTGACGATTATTATGGATTCCAAGCTGCGGGAATGAACCTCGTCTGAAGATGGCGCCAGAAGATGGGCCCAGAAGATGAGGATTGCCCGGCTCGGGATTGGCCAGAGGGTGGCACAAAGGTAAGGATACGCCATGGCGCTGGTCGATTTTCATATGCACAGCAGTCTCAGCGATGGCGCTTTGAGTCCGCAGCAGCTACTCAGCATGATTCGCGCCCGTGGGCTGGCGGCCTGGGCGATTACCGACCATGATACCCTGGCCGCCAGCGTTACGTTGGCCGCCGAAGCGGGATGGGTTAGTGGGGTTGAACTGACCTGCTGGGCCGAGGGTCATGAAATCCACATGGTGGGCCTGGGCATGGATCCCGAGGCGCCGTTATTGTCCGCCTTGCTGACGGCGGTGCAGGCTGCTCGACGGGCCTATCTGAGCCGGCTCTGCCGTTACCTGCGGGAGGACTGCGGGCTGACCGAGGTGCATAATCAGGCCGGCGAGCAGGCTGGGTCCCTTATCGCCTCGCGCTCGCATCTGGCTAATTTCTTGGTGGGCCAGCGCTTGGTGACCCATCACAGCGCTGCCTTTACCCGTTGGTTAGGCGATGAGGCCTTGGCCGGCAAGGTGGCAGCGCCGGATTATCCGGATCTCGCCAGCGGGGCGGCGGCCATCCGCGCCGCCGGGGGCCTGAGTATTCTCGCCCATCCTGCCCATTACCGGGACTATTCCCTGGTAGAGCGCTGGTTGGCCAGCGGCCATTTTGATGGGGTGGAGACCGATCATCCGCGCATCGATGGCGGCTGGCGCGCCTTCCTTAAATCCTGCGCCACCCGCAGAGGGCTATTGGAGAGCTGCGGCAGCGACTTTCATTTTCCTGGCAAGCGCCGCCTCGGCGATCATTGCCATCGCAGCGCCTACTTGGCGCCCCTGCTTAACCGTCTGCGTGCTTAAGGGCTAATTGCCCGCAGGCGGCATCGATATCGGCGCCGCGCTGGCCACGAATGGTGGCATGGCCGCCGGCCGCTGCCACCGCTGCTGCAAAATCTTCCACCTCGTCCCAACTGGGCCGTTGATGGGGGGTTTGGATCACCGGATTAAATGGAATAAGATTAATGTGGGCACCAAAGCGGCGGGCCAGGCGGCCGAGATCCTGGGCGTGCTGGGGGCTCATATTGGCATCGGCGAGGAGGACGTATTCAAAGGTCATCCTGCGGCCCACCTTCGTTGCATAGTCCTGCAGGGCCTCGATGAGGTGGTCCACATTCCAGCGCCGATTGAGCGGCACCAATTGGGAGCGGGTAGCATTGTCGGCGGCGTGGAGGCTTAGGGCCAGGGTGACCTGGGGCTCGTCATCGCCCAATTGACGAATGCGCTCGGCAACCCCTGACGTGGATACGGTAATGCGGCGGCGGCTTAATCCCATTCCGGCGGGATCGCCGAGGAGGCGAATGGCGCGCAGCACCGCTTCGTAATTAAATAGCGGTTCCCCCGATCCCATGAAGACAATATGGGTGACCGGGCGGCGCCGATGGTGGTGCAGCACCTGCCACATAATTTCGCCGGCCTGTAGATCCCGTTCAACCCCGCGCAGGCCCGAAGCGCAAAAGGTGCAGCCGACGGCACAGCCCACCTGGCTAGAAACGCAGATGGTATGGCGGCTAGCGGTGGGGATGGAGACGCATTCGGCGCGCTTGCCATCGGCGAATTCGAGTAGGCTTTTTACTGTGCCATCGCGACTTTCCTGGCGTTCCACCTCCGTCCCCGGAGCGAGACGAAAGGCCGCATCCCACTGCTCGCGCAGGGCCTTGGGCAGCACCGTCACCTCGGCAAAGCGCTCGGGCTGCTGGCTATGGAGATAGGTGAATAACTGCTTGGCACGGAAGGCTGGCAGGCCGGCGTCTTCCACCCAGGTGCTGAGATCGACGGGGCTGCAGCCATAGAAATCAGGATTCATTGACGGCTCCATATTCCCAGGCCCTCGGCGCGCGCCTGGGCCTCGGCCTGCAGCAGGCGGAGGTGGTAGGCGCCGCCATTGCCCCAGCGGGTGACGTAGGGGCTCCAGCCTTGGCGGATGAGGGTTTCATTAAAGAGCTCATCCTCGGCCCCATCGCGAACAATCCACAACCAAGCCAGGGCGCGGCCATAGCGATCGGTTTCAATGCGCCAGCCGCGCTGCTTAAATTCAACCCTGACCTGGGCCTTGCCGAGATAGTCCTTGGCCCAACTGCTGGTTTTGGCCCCAAAGTCGGTGTTCTGACCGGCGTCGCCGTGCACCGATTCCTCGGTATCGACGCAGAGCAGGCGAATCGGCAGGTCGAGGTCAAAATAGCGCACCCGCATGGTATCCCCATCGACCACCCGCAGGAGGGGGATTGGGGCGTCCACACCCAGGTGAATGCCCGGGGGAATGAACTGGGGAAACCAATGATAGAGCCAACCGCTGCGCTCGGCCCAGGCCAAGCCAGCCAGGCCAAGGGCCAAAGGCAGGGCGATGAGCCCAAGGCGGCGAGGCAGGCGGGGCAGGCGGGGAATGCGCATGGGCGCACGCTAGCGTGGCTGCCCAGTGAGACCAGCCCAGAGATGCGTCGCCCTGGCGCCCATTCAGCGCTATTGATTGCTGTCACTGCCGCGGCCACACACTGCTGCCGCAGCCGCTAGCAGCGCGGCCCTTTGGAGTTCCCCAATGGATGGCACCCATCTTATTCGCCGTATTCCCCATGCTCCCGCCTGGCGACAAGCACTGGCAACATTCATAGATCATCCTCGCACTCAAACCGTAATTATCGCCGTCATCATTCTCAATGCGATTATTCTGGGCCTTGAGGCGGTGCCATCGGTTATGGCTTATTATGCGCGACCGCTAAAAGTTCTCGATAAAATATGCCTCGGCATTTTTGTCATTGAGATTCTCATTAAGGGGCTCGCCTACCGCCATCACTTCTTTCGCAGCGGCTGGAACTGTTTTGATTTTATTGTTGTTGCGATTGCCCTGGTACCAGCGGCGGGACCGATGTCGGTGCTGCGAAGCCTGCGTGTGCTGCGCGTGCTGCGGCTGATTACCGCTATCCCTTCCCTCAAGCGGGTGGTGGCTGCTTTCCTGCATGCCATCCCCGGATTGAGTTCAGTGGGGGTTTTACTGCTGATTCTCATGTTTGTGGCAGCGGTCATGGCCAATGGCTTCTTTGCTGCGAGCCATCCGGAATGGTTTGGCAGCCTGGGTGCCAGCTTTTACACGCTTTTCCAGATAATGACCCTTGAAAGCTGGTCGATGGGCATTGTCAGGCCGCTCATGGAAACCCATCCTTATGCCTGGGGCTTTTTTGTGCCGTATATAATCGTCGCCACCTTTGCCATGCTCAATCTCTTCATTGGCGTCATTGTTTCGACCATCCAAGAGCTGGCCACCAGCGAGGCCGGGCTTGCCGCCGCGGCCGCCGAACCCAGTGCCTTGGAGGCCAAAACCGACACCGCAGCCCTGATTGCGCGCCTCGAGGCAGACCTCGAAGCGCTCAAACGGGCCCTGGCAGAGCAACGCAAATAAGCCACTTTTGTCAGGACCCTCGTGGTCTGAGTCAAGCAGAGT
>REDX01000097.1 GCA_007695355.1 Planctomycetota bacterium | reverse complement strand
GGCGCAGGATATGTTGACCGACCAGTCGGTCAACATCAATAAGTGCTGCCAAGTCTGTCACCACGGGGGGCGCCGCAGGAGCGGCCCCGGGCCTTGGTGGTGACACACAACCCAGGGCGAGTCCTGAGCCTGCGTTGAGAAGGGCCGTGGTCGGGTTTAGTCTTTCGCGTCATCGCTATGACGGGAGTCTTGTATGGAACGGTCTGCACCGGCATGGATGGTTGGGTTGATAGTGCTGTTTTCGATCAGCCTTGCTGTCACCTTTGCCATGACCATTTACTTCCACGGTGAAGCCGCCTCGGCGCGGGAGCAGTGGAATAACGCCCAACGCGAAGTGGTCTTCTTGCGTCAGCGGGCAAGCAGCCTTGATCGCCAGTCGCGAACATTGGCTGAGCCCATTGAGCTGCGCCGGGCCAAGATTGCTGATATCCGCGAAGGCAACCGCGACGAAGAAATGGCGGTACGCGATACCTTGCTGCCCAACCATTTTACCGCGGTGGCTGAGATTGCCGAAGCCATTGAACGCTTTGAGGCCACCCGTACCACCCTGCTGGCAAATGCTCGCCGCGCCCAGGGCGACCTGCAGCAGGAAAAAAATAATAGCCTTGCCGCCGCCATTCAAGCCGACGAAGACCGTCGTCGATTGCGCGATCAGGTGCGCGAACAGAGCCGGGCGCTGGAACAAATTAAAAAGGAAAATCGCGAACAATTGTTGGAAATGGATGGTGAGATTGCCCAGCGCCAAGAGCGGGTACAAGAATTACTTGATCGCATCGACACCACCACCCGCGACCTGACCTCTGATGGTCAGTTGCTGCGCGCCCATGCCACTTCGGGCTTTGTGATCATCAACCGCGGCCGCGCCCATCAATTGCTCAAGGGTACGCGCTTTGTGGTGTATAACCGCCGCGGTGGACAAAATATCATCAAGGGTGAAATCGAAGTGCACGAAGTTCAGGGCAATATTGCCGTGTGCCGGGTGCTGAGCGAACATGATCCCAATGATCCGCTGATTCCCGGTGACCATATTTACAACCGCATTTATCGTCCCGACGAGGTGAAGAACTTTGTCATTGTCGGCGACTTTGAGCGCTACAACGATCGCGAAATCGCCCAGTTTGTCCGCGATGGCGGCGGCGCTGTGGACGATGAACTGAGCACCCGCACCCATTACCTGGTGGCCGGCGACGGTCCCGAGGCGGCGCGGGCCCTGGAAGAGGCTAGCCTCTTGGGGGTCACGGTGCTCTCCGAAGATCAGGCCATCGACCTGGTGCGTCAACCCATGCAATTCCGGGTGCGCCAAGGCATGACCTTTGCCTTGGTTGGTGATTTTGACCAAGTCGACGCCACTTCCATTCGCAACTTTATTCGTGACAACGGCGGCGTGATTCAAAACCGCGTGCGCGATGGCTTGCACGTTTTAGTGGCCGGCAGCAATGCCGCCGACGCCATCGCCGAGGCGCGCATGGTGGGAGCACGGATTGTTACCCAGGGCGAGTTGGGTCATCTCATTGGCCGCCCCCGTGACCAGGGCCGTTAGGGATTGCCGCCCATGTTTCGTCGTACTTCCGCTGCTGCAGCCTCGCCTCAGGAAATGAAGAGGACCAACGTTATGAAACAAACGGATAGCTTGTCGGGCTTGTCTACCGCCGCCTGGGGTCGCCGCGGCGTGGCGGATTCCGGTCTACTCATGTGGATCATCGCCCTGGCGGTGTTAACCATCATCTTCGCTTTCTTGGCCTACACCCGCTATGCCGACGCCCAGGTGACCTGGGAAGGTGATGAGGATGACCCGCATCGCCGACCCAATAACTCGCTGGTTGCTGTGCGTGGTGAGATAAGCAATCTCAAGAATGATATCCGCAACCACGAGCGGCGTATTGATTTGCAGCGTGAATACATCCACCGCCTTGACTTGGAACTCAGTGGTCTGGGTGCCTATTGGAGCCAGCAGCCCCAGCACGGCGGTTGGCTGCTTGGTGACTATGATGGTGCGGACGAACTCACTGCCTGGCAGTTGACCCGTACCAAAATCGCCGCCCGGGCCGAGCGTTTGGCCCGGTGGAATGAAGCCTGGCAGCGCGACGATACGCAGCGTTTGGATGAGTTGGATGCCTTGGTGCGCGAGTTTCAAAATGATCAGCAGCGGGTACTAACCGACGCCGCCGATCTGCAGGCGCGTTTTGAGCAAGACCGTGAGAGCCTGATGCTGCAATTGGATCGCTATGCCGCCGAGCGACGCGAGGTGGAGTCGCAGCATAATCTCGACTTTAGCTCTCGTGCCATCGAGCGTCTGCGCCTGGATCAAGAGATTCGCGAACTGCTGGATCTGCGCTTGGACTGGCTGGAAGATCTTGAGCCCGATGCCACGGTGGTGCGGGTGGATCTTGATGGCCGTTACCTGATTATTAACCGCGGCAGCGCCGACGGTATCAAGCCGGGTCTCAAATTTGAAGTGTTTACCTACGACCGTGGCAGCTACGTGGTCAAGGGTTTGGTGGAAGTGGTGGAGCTGGGGACGCACATTGCCACCTGCCGCATTCTTGAAGAGGAAGACCGCCGTCACAAGCCCCTGCACCCAGGGGATATGGTGGCCAATCCCGTATTTAATGCCGAGAAGCCCAAGGTTTTCCACCTTGCTGGCGAGTTTAGT
>REDX01000143.1 GCA_007695355.1 Planctomycetota bacterium | reverse complement strand
CAACGAGATTGCTTTCAATCATGAAGCCCATAATTGCCTCTTCCCCGGCGGCGGCCTGGGCCATGAGATTCTCAACCACCAGCGGCTGGCGATTGTGATCCTTCTCAGAGTTGCCGTGCGAGCAGTCAACCATTACCCGAGGTTTAAAGCCGGATTCTTCGAGCACTGCGCGAATGGCAGCAAGATGGCGGGGCGAATAATTGGGCCCCTTATCAGATCCACGCAACACCACATGGGTATTCGCATTACCGGTGGTACTCACCACGCTCACCTGGCCCCAGCCATTAATGCCGAGGAATTTATGCGGTTGCCGCGCCGAAATCATCGCATTCACCGCGGCCTGCAACGAGCCATCAGTGGAATTCTTAAAACCGATCGGCATCGATAGGCCGGAAGCCATTTCGCGGTGGGTTTGGCTTTCGGTGGTGCGTGCCCCTACTGCCGCCCAGCTAATCAGCTCGGCGAAATATTGCGGGGTGATCGGATCGAGGATTTCGGTGGCGGTGGGCAGGCCCATCTCCGCTAACTCGAGTAAGAGTCGACGGGCGGTGCGCATGCCGGTGGGCATATCGCAGCTGCCATCCAGGTGCGGGTCGTTGATCAGGCCCTTCCAGCCAATGCTGGTGCGGGGCTTTTCAAAATAGACCCGCATGAGAACAACGATGCGGTCATTGAGCTCATCAGCCAGGGGCTTGAGGAAGTGGGCGTACTCCATGGCTGCCACCGGGTCATGGATCGAGCAGGGACCAATGACAACTAAGCGGCGGCTATCCTCGCCGCGCAGAATGGCGGCAATGGCTTCGCGGGTATCAGCGACGGTGTCGTAGGCTTGGGCACTGGCAGGCATATCCGTGCGCAGGGCCTCGGGGGAGACCAGAGGTTCAGCGGCAACGATATGGAGATTGTTGGTCTGACGCATGGGAGGGGTCCAAGGGAAGGGCGAAGGGAATTAAAAAACCCCCGATCCGAATGGCGGGGGCGGCGGAGGGAGGCGATGCTGATCGGAAGATCAATATCGATAAGCCTCCCCATGGCCGCTTAAGCCATACGGATAAAATCGCTGTCCAAAGGAGATATGAAGCTCGCTCACGCCGTGTATTCTGTGTGCCTTCGGCAGGAAGCAAGGGCCACCAATGGCCCGAGGCCAGGGCGGCGCAAAGCTTGTCCCTGGGAGCTTCCCGCCATTGAGCTTCCCCTACCAGCGCTGATCTCCAGATCGGCCAGCAAAAAAGCCCCTAAAAGGCTGTTTTTGCGTTAAAATCCTGCCCAGCGAAGCTGGCATTCCTTTTCCAGACAATCTTTGCGCTGCCCTGGGCCCGAGCTTATGATTTGCCTGGGGCCTGAGCCTGGCAGCGCCGGCGCAGTTCCTCGGCATCCTTGGCGGTAAGGTGTTCTAGCACCAGATCAATGCCGAGGCGGGCGCGAAGGCGCTCCATGCTGCGGTAGCTATGGGCGGATTTGTGCAGGAATTCCACGTGATCATAGCTGCGCAGGCGCAGGCCGACGCCGGCCAGGACGCCGCCTTTGACCAGGGTGAGGTCTTCAATATCGGCAAGGGGGAAACGCAGATTATCTTTGCCGCCAAAGTGGAAGGTGAGCAGACCTGGGCTATCCATGCGTACCTGGGATCCGCGCAGGGTTCCAGCGAGGAAAAGCAGGGCCATCAGCAGGCCAACGCCAAGGCCAAACCAGGGTTGCCGGTCAAGATTAATCATGGCACCAAAGATGGCGCCGCCAATTACCAGAAGGAAGGCGATGATAAAGATAAGGGCCCGTCGCCCGCCTTGTGGCCGCCGTTCGATCAGCCACAGTGGCGCCTGCGCCTCTGACGATTGCTCAGGGCTTGTGGCCATGAGCCTCGGCACCCTTGGCCGTGCCGGTGCTTTTGCGCAGTCGCTGAGTCTCGCTGCTGGAAATGCCACGGTGGTCAAAGCTGGATTCAGAGGCTGGTTTTTCGCTGGTGGCGGTAGCCTCGCGGGGACTCGCGGCCGGGGGGGTCACGGATTGGCTTGGCTCAGGCTTCTCGACTTTGCCTTCGCCGCCGCTGCCAAAAAAACTTTTCACCGTATCAAGAAAGCTGGCGCGACGACCTGGGGCTGCGGGGCCGCGGGATAAATGTTCGCGAATGGTGGCAATGAGATTGCGGTCGACACAGCGCTCGGCCTGGATGAGGGCATTGGTGACGGCAGTGGCATTACTGCGGCCGTGGCCAATGACGACGATGCCATTAACGCCGGCGAGCAGGGCCCCGCCCACCTTCGACCAGTGGGTGCGATTGCGGAAATGATCAAACGCCGGCTTCATGAGCCAGGCGCCAATCTTGGCGCGGAAGCTCTTTGCGACGCCTTCTTTGATGATTGAGCCGACAGCGGCGGCGATACCTTCGGCACTTTTAAGCAATACATTGCCGGTAAAGCCATCGCAGACCACCACATCCACCGAGCCATCAAAGATATGGTTGCCCTCTACTAATCCTACAACATTGAGGTCGGTGGCCTTCAATAATTCATGGGTACGGGCTGTGAGATCATCACCCTTGCCCTCTTCGGTGCCAATCGAAAGAACCCCGATCCGGGGACGTTGGGTGCCGCTGTAGCATTCTAAAAAGGCGGAGCCCATCTCTGCCCACTGGGCCAGGAACTCCGGCTTAGCCGTGGCATTGGCGCCGCAGTCAATAACCCAGGAAGTGCCCATGGCGTTCGGCAGGGGGGTAAGAATACCCGCTCGTTTGACACCGTTAATGCGGCCGAGATGAAGTTGCGCCGCGGCCACCGAGCAGGCTGTATTGCCGCAGAGGACCACCGCATCTGCGGCGCCTTCCTTCAATAGGCGGGTACATACATTCATGCTGTCGCCCGGCTTTTCCCGCAATGCCGTAATCTTTTCGCCCATGCCGATGACCTCAGGGGCATCGTAGACGGTGATATTCGACGGCGTCGGACCGCAGCTGGCGAGGGCCTGGTAAACGGCGTCGGCCATACCGACGCAGATAACGGTCACTGCGGGGCGGAGACGTGCATAATCCACCGCGCCGGCGACAATGGCCAGCGGCGCGTCATCTCCACCCATGGCATCAATGGCGAGGCGCATGGAGGATTTTATATTATTCTTCTTCGCTGTTCTCGTCGAAGAGCACCTGGCGACCACGGTAGAAGCCGGTGCGCAGGTCAACGTGGTGGGGCCGATGGACCGATTTGGTCTTCTGGTCCACCGACAAGGCCGGGGGGGTAATGGCCTGGTGGGAACGACGCCGGTCGCGGCGGCCTTGGGAAGTCTTGCGCTTGGGAACGGCCATGATCAACCACCTTTACAATGGCAGGTTACAATCGATTGGGGCGAAGGCCCAGATATCGGCGAGGACTCGCCACCGCCAGCCTTCGCAGGGCGGGTCGCGGAAGGTAGGGAGGGCGCTGGGAAAGTCAAGTCGGGGTACTTGGCTGCCCTCACATTCTTCGCTCTAGTGAATCCTAACTTGCCGCTAACTGATACCAGCGGTGATTTGCAATCAGGCGCTCCACCTCCCGTGGCACCAGGCCGTGGATGGAGTTGCCAGCGGCAATATACTGGCGAATCAGGGTGGAGGAGAGCTCGGGCAGGGCGGCGGGATGATCGTCATAGCCCCGGCGGGGGACGGCGTGGACCTCCACCAGCTTGGTGAGTTCGGGCCCGCGGTGCCAATTGATGAGGTCCGCTTCGGTATCGCTTCCACCCACCAAAACCCAGGTGGTGCCGGGGTGGCGATCCATCAGGCTTTCGATCAGGGTAATGGTGTGGCCCTGGAGATTGTCCTGCTCGGCATCGCTGAGGCGGACTCCCGGCAGCTCGCCAAAAGCCGCCCTGGCGAGCTCCCAGCGCTGCTGGAAAGGGCTGAGGGCCTTGCCATAGGGGTGGTGGGCCACCGGTAGCACCCAGACCTCATCGACATCGCCCACTACATAGGCGTGCAGGGCGGCGTAGACATGGCCAAGGTGGGGCGGATCAAAGCTGCCGCCAAAGAGAGCGATGCGCATGCTTGCGATCTCCCCCGGCTCAGGACTTGTCCGCCGAGGATGACTTTAACACCGACATAAAGGCGGCCTGGGGAACTTCCACCGAGCCCACCATCTTCATGCGCTTTTTGCCCTTCTTCTGTTTTTCCAAAAGCTTGCGCTTACGGCTGACATCGCCCCCATAGCACTTGGCGGTAACGTCCTTGCGCACCGCTTTAATCGTTTCGCGGGCGATAACCTTGCTGCCGACGGCGGCTTGCAGGGCCACCTCAAACATATGCTTGGGGATTTCTTCGCGCAGGGCTTTGATAATCGCCCGGCCGCGATACTCGGCCACCGAGCGATGGCAGATTTGCGCCAGGGCCGGGCAGGGCTCGTGGTGCACCAGGACATCGACCTTCACCAGATCGGCGGTTTGATACCCCTTAACGTCGTAGTCCATGGTGCCATAGCCGGAGGTTGCGCTCTTCAGTTTATCGAAAAGGTCATAAATGACTTCCGCCAGGGGCATCAGGTAGACCAGGACGCAGCGGGACTGGCCGAGGTATTCCTGGCGCAAAAAGTCACCGCGGCGCTCGGTGGCGAGGGCCATGACCGTGCCCACCATGCTGGCTGGCACCATGAAATTAATCTCCACCATCGGCTCTTTGATTTCCATATAGCCGTCTTCGGGGATTTCTGCTGGCGTGCTAATGGTGGCCCACTCGCCATCGCGTTTGAGGATCTCGTAGGTCACCGTTGGTGCCGTCTGCACCATGTCGAGGTCGAATTCGCGCTCTAAGCGTTCTTGGCAAATTTCCATATGCAGCATACCCAAAAAGCCGCAGCGGAAGCCATGGCCCAGGGCGCCACCGCTCTCGGGCTCAAAAGTGAATGCGGCGTCATTGATCTGCAGTTTTTCAACCGCATCGCGCAGCTGGTCGTAGGTGGTATCGCCAGAGGGATAGAGGCCGCAGTGCACCATCGGCCGCACTTCGCGGTAGCCAGGCAGGGCTGGGGCCTTAACCCCATCGATGGTTACCGTGTCGCCCACCTTTACATCAGCGAGGTTTTTAATCGAGGCGGTAAAATAACCCACTTCGCCAGCGCTTAATCCATCATCGCTGGTTACCAAGCGCGGTGAGAGGCGGCCAATATCGGTGACCTCATAGGTGCGCGCGCTCTTCAGCAGGCGCACTCGGTCGCCCTTGCGCAGGCTGCCATTAACAATGCGCAAATAGACGATAATACCCCGGTACTCATCATAAATGGCGTCGAAGATGAGGGCCTGCAAGGCCCCCTTGGGATCACCCTTGGGGGCCGGCATGCGGGCAACTACCGCGGCCAGGATTTCTTTGACCCCGATGCCCTGCTTGGCGCTGGCAGGGATGCAGTCGGTGGCTTCCAGGCCCAGGCTCTCCTCGACTTCCATCGCCACCTCATCGGGCCGCGCGGCTGGCAGGTCGATCTTATTGAGCACGGGCACAATCTCCAGGTCCTGATCAAGGGCGAGGAGGAAGTTGGCGACGGTTTGGGCTTCTACCCCCTGGGCGGCGTCGACCAAGAGCAGGGCACCTTCGCAGGCCTGCAGGCTGCGCGTTACCTCATAGGTAAAATCGACGTGGCCGGGGGTGTCGATGAGGTTGAGCTGATAGGTTTGGCCATCGCTGTGCGGGTAATAGAGAGTTACTGCCCGCGCCTTAATGGTAATGCCGCGCTCACGCTCGAGATCCATATCGTCGAGCAGCTGATCCTGCATTTCGCGGGCGCTCACCGTATGGGTGGCCTGCAAAAGACGATCGGCCAGGGTACTTTTGCCGTGGTCGATGTGGGCGATAATGCAGAAATTGCGAATGAGTTTGGTCGGGTAGGGCATGCGTGTCCGGTGGCTAAAGGCTTATTGTGCGCAGGTGTTACACCGTAGACCCCGGCGCTTATCGGCAAGTGACCTCCGCCCCATCGTTGATCCCGGTTATAGAAGTAAGGAATGCCGTTTGCCTTGCCGGTGTGGAACTGGGTTACTTGTTGACAACTCATATGGCGTCAACGCCTTGATCGGTAAAGCGATCTTGCGTCGCCGCGCCGGCACGGCATGATGGTTATTGACCACGGAGGGATGTTATGCTCGGAGTAAGCTTTATCGCCGGTGCCTATAATGCATCCCTGCGCAATCGCCAAGCCGATGCCAAGGGCCGCTTTAACCACCTCGGAACCATGGCCAAGGCCGCCGGCCAAGACCCGGATTTCCGCAAACGCGTCGAGGCCATCGACAGATCCATCCGCGATCAGATCGAACGCGGCGTCGAAGGAAGGTTGGCCTGTCCAGAATGCGGAAAAACCATGGTAACAGTGAATATTGAAGGGGTTGAACTCGATACATGTGCTTCTTGCAAGGGCTTTTGGTTTGATGATGGCGAACTCGCCCATTTTACCGGTCTGCGCGAAGACATCGCCAATCCAGCCCTCAAAGATCGGGCCTCCCGCTACCAATGCCCCGTCTGCCAAGAAACCATGCGCGAGGTGGTCTTCAAGGCCCCCTTTAATCTGCTTATCGACCGCTGCCCCAACGGCCACGGCGTCTATTGCGAAGCCAAAGAATTCGAATGGGCCATGGGCCTCGGTCACGGACAGCCGATAAAGAGCTAGCTCACGGGCAAGGGCCCAAGCCGAAGCAGAGCTCAGTGCGAAGATCCTACCTGAGCATTTCTGGTCACCGCTGAGCGAATCAGGGCACCACCGGAATCGGCGGCCAACCGGAGGTGGAGCGGGTGCCTTCGCGCTCGGCAAAGACCCACACGAGGAGATGCTTGCCCGCTAATTGATCGCGGCGGCGGGCGAGGGTGGCGCGGGAGGCGTTGGCCCCACTGCCCTGCACCGCCACGACATCAATGGCATGGCGAAATTGCGCCGCCAAGTGATCGGCCAGCCCTGACTGGGTGGCCAACAAATCCCGATGGCCAAAGACAAGTCCATGACTATCGCCCATGAGGACAATGGGGCTGGCTGCATCGCTGGTGTGGGCGGCGCCGTCAAGCTGCACCTGGTGCAGCTTGACGGCTTCCCGCGGTGCATCAATGCGGCTGGCCAAATCACCGCGCAGCTCGCGCTCCTGGGAGACCATTTCCACAGTGGAGCGGGGCAATTCGGCCAACCAGGCCTCGGCGGCCACTTGGCTATGGATCAGTTCTGCGCTGCGCGCCATGGCCTGGGGTGACCAATGGCTGTCACCGCGCAGGTGCACCGCCACACCCTGGCTGCGTAGCTCACGGAACAGGGGCAAGAGGTCCACCACTTCTACCTCAGCTGCGCGCAGGGCGGCGAGAAAGGCACTACGCGCTGGGTCTTCCCAATCAGCAAGGGCGGGATCAAGGTGTTCGCCATGACCAAGCACCTTCGACGGCACCGGCACCACCAAGAGCCGGGCCCCGGCCCGCCGCACCTGGGCGGCGAAATCGCTGATCGCGGGTAAAGGATCCTGATGCCGGCTAGCGGCTGCCGCCGCTGCCGCAGCCTCGCCCCAGAACGGGCCTGCGGCGTGGTGGCGCAGATCGGCAAGGGTATAGAGCCAACCTTCAGCGCCGACCACCACCGAGGCCTGATCGAGGGCGGCAATGGCCTCCGTGCGCAGGGCCTCATCCTCGCCCGCACTGGCCAAGGCTGCCTCTGCTTCCACGAGGGCTGCCACGGCGGGCTCGGTGAGGGCTCGCAGGGCAGCGTGACCAGCGTCCTCGGCAGCCAGGCTGGGCAGGTAGTGACCAAGGGCTGCAATGAGGGTCAGAGATAAGAGGCGACGGATTAGCATGGTTACGATTCCTCAGGGGGCTGGGGCAGCGGTGTCATACCACCACAGGGGGCGGTCATCAAAAATCATCGTGTCGTCAAGGAGTTCGCGACCCTGCCAGCGCGCCGGTACCCCACGCCGCAACTCGAGCTCAAGGGTTTCCCCCTCCCGCCAGCGGGCTGCTGGACGGAGGCGACGATGTTCCATGACCGGCGTTTGCAGCAAAATTTCCTCACCCACCGCGGGTACCCCCACTGCCCCATCATCGCCAACCGCGAGCACCTCCAGCAGCAGGGCACCGCGGGCGTGCTCATAGGGAGCAGTCAGCGAAGGAGCCGGCGAGGCAACCAGCACCCGTCCGCGCAGGGTCACCGTGGTGGCTGCAGGCGGCGTCGCCGGATCAAGCACGGGCTCGGGGCCATCGCTGCTTGGCAGGGGAATGACCGGCCACGAACCATGGCTGAGGTCGCGGCTGGAGAATTGATAGAGCACCACCTGAGTTCCCGCCAGGGGCCGCGAGCGGCGGGCCAATTCCAGGCGCACCGCATCAGCGCCGCCACCATTAATCGCGATTTGATCCACCGCCCGTCCACTGGCCGCCGCGAGGTGGGCGGCAAAGCCAGCCGCCGATCCCCAGCCCATATCGTCTTGGTGAAAGATATTACTAAAGCTATCGCCAAGAAGTAGGATCGGGGCCCGCTCCTGGGGCTGCCAGGGTTCACCAGCGGCGTTTTCGATGACGGTGAGGGTAACGGTTTCCGGGGCATAGAGGCCCTGCCCAGGGGGCAATCGCAGCAGGTCCACCACATCACCAACCCGCGAGTGTTCCTCGCTGCGCCGCTTCCAGTCCACGGCTGGAGTCGCTGTCAGATGCTCCCGCAGATGGGCTACCACGCCCGCCGCCACCCGTTCCATGGCAGCGGGGGTCCAATGGGTGTCCTGGGCGAGAAAGGCGCGGCCACTCTGTTGCCGCTCTTCCAATAACCACGGCGCTGGGTCTAGAACCGTAATGCCCTGCTCGCTGGCCCACTGGGCTAAGGCCGCCACGGCTGGATCGTCAATGGGCCCATTGAAGCGGCGACTGACTTGATCCGGGTGAATGGCCGCCTTATCGCTCAGCGGCAGCAGTACCAGCTGCACCCCAGCTGCCGCACAATCCTCAGCGAGGGCCGCGAGGGCGGGACGGGGGTCAGGGTTGCGCTCACCCATGGCCCGCCGGCGAGCCAGGGCATGGGGGGCAAAGGGATCCGGGCCAGCAAGGTGACTCATCCCGGGTTCATAAAAGAGCCAGCCCCGGCGACCAATGACCGCCGAGCTATTGCCGGCACCACCCCAGCGGCTTAGGGCCAATTGCAGACGCGGCTGTACCCAGCTCGCAATAATATTGGCGTCCTCGTGAGCCTCTTCAAAGGCTGCAAGATCCGGCCCCCGCAGCGGAGTATGTAAAAGATCACCTATCTGCACCCCCTCGCCACGGCGCATCTCGACCACCAACTGGAGGGGCAAAACAAGGGCGATAACGCTCAGAAATACCACCACCAGGAGTCGACTGACCCCAGGACTCAGCACCTCGGTGTGAGCGAGTTGGCGTTCGGCCTGTTGTTCTGGGGTTTCGCGTTGCGGTGACATGGGCAATCAGAATTGGAAGTAGAGGAAGGGGTTAGCGGTTTGCGTCCACATCATGAGGATGCTGAGCAGGAAGATGACAAGACACCACAGGGCGCGGCTGAGGGTCAGGCGACGGGTAAAGTCCCACACCTGGGGGGCGAACCAGCACAGGCCCAGGCCAAGCACAAAGGTTGCGAGGTGATAGGGAGTCGCCATCACCCCAGACAGCAGCAGGCTTCCTTCATTACCGCCACTCAGTCCAAAGAGGGCGGCGCAGTAGGCCATGGCACTGGGGAGATCCTCGGCACGGAAAAATACCCAAGCCAGGCAAGCAATGCCAAAGGTAATCAGAATACGCGCCGGTCGTGGCAACCGTCGGTAGGGGCTATCCTTGCCCTGCATGCGTTCAAAGGCCAGCATGCCACCGTGGATGGCGCCCCAGATCACAAAGTTCCAACTCGCCCCATGCCACAGCCCGCCCAGCAGCATAACCAGCATCAGATTGACATAGGTGCGACAGGATCCGCCGCGATTGCCACCGAGGGGAATATAGAGGTAGTCGCGCAGCCAAGTGGACAGGGAAATATGCCAGCGCCGCCAAAAATCGGTAATGCTGTCGGCGAGATAGGGCGAGTCAAAGTTCTTGGGAAATACAAAGCCAAACATCAAGGCCAAACCAATGGCCATGTCCGAATAGGCAGAGAAATCAAAGTAGATTTGCAGGGCATAGGCAATAATGCCATACCATGCGTCGACCGCATGAAGACCGTCACCGGCGAAGGCGGCATCAGCCACCGTGCCCATGGGATTGGCAATGAGGATTTTCTTACCCATGCCGAGAGCAAACATGGTAACCCCGCGGGCAAATTTTTCCCGCGTGTGGTCGCGCTGACGCAGCTGATCGGCCACCGAATTGTAGCGCACAATGGGCCCCGCAACCAATTGCGGAAACATCGACACATAGCAGGCAAAGCCGAGGAAATTACGCATCGCTGGCGCGGTGCCACGGTAGACATCCACCGCGTAGGACATGGCCTGGAAGGTGTAGAAGCTAATGCCCACCGGCAGGGCCACCTCAAGCACCGGAATCATCGAATCCGAAAGCCCAAGGAAGGATGCCACCGCATTGCCATTAATTGCAAGGAAGCCGGCGTATTTAAAGAAGCCAAGAATGCCAAGGTTGCTGACCACAGCAATAATGAGAGCCCAAAATTGCCAACGATTGCGCGGGCTATCGGGGTCTAATTTGGGGCAATCACCATCAGCGGTGATGCCGCCACCACCGCCAGCCATGACCCGCCCGGCGACATAATTGATCACCGTGCTAATAAACATCAGGGTCACCCACCAGGGGTTGGCCCAGCCATAAAAGGCATAACTGGCAACGGTGAGAATTAAGGCCCGCCAGCGCATGGGGCTGGCATAATAAGCCAGCAGCACCAGGGGCAGGAAGACGAAGAGAAAGAAATGAGTACTAAAGACCATGGACGGTCAGGGGGCTTCCGGCTCGCCGTGGAGCAGGAAGGCATCAAGGGCAAAGACCTGATCAGGTTCGAGATCGGTTTCGACCATCTGCACGCCGCTGGTTTGCGGATTGTCAGCGATCGGACTCAATTCCAATACCCACACGCTGTCGAGGGCTGGGGGCCGCGCCCGTTGCAAGACCCGGCGATCCAATTGGTACCAATGCCAGGTGAGCATCTCCCCTGCAGCAATTGCTGGCCCAGAAATCTGTTCTTCAATGGCCCACACCATGGCCAGCAGGCACTCGTCGTATTCCAGTAGATCGGCGGCTGCTGGCTCGCGGGCGTGGGCGACGAGACGGGCCCGCACCCGGCTGATGGGGAGGGCTTCGCGCTGCGCCCACTGGCTACGCCAGTACTGGGTACTGGCAGCCGGAGAGCGCGCTGCCGAGGCCACCAGCAATCCCTCAAGGGTCCCTGACCAGGAATCGCTGCCATCAACATGGCCACCAAAACTCACCCGTTCTGCCGCCGCCAAATCAGGAACAGCGCTGAGGCTCACCGTTTCCTGGGCCTCGCCATTGCGCCACCAGCGCAGCTCAGAACCGACCAGCTCGATAGCGAGGTGATGGGAATCCGTTTCCTGCCCGGGCCCAAGCTCCGTTGCCACACCTACTACCTCGGCCACCAGCCGCCCATCGCGCAGCGCCATGGCAAACAGCGGCCCAGCCTTGCCCGCCACCACCCATAGGGCCCCATCACCAGCAGCGGGCAGGGGATGCAGGGCCAATTCAAGCGCCAGACGCTGCTGGATAGACCACTGCTCTGACAGCACCGGTGCCAAATCAATGGCTTCAAGCGCACCGCCGGTAACGATGGCGGCAAAATGATGATCAGGGCGAGCAAGGGCGCGCAGACGGAATTCACTATCGCGCAACCATTCACCGTCGGCGTCAAAAATTTGTTCCGCCGCCAGCGCCGAACCCCATACCCATAACAGCCCAGCTTCGGGCTCACCTGGCCAAGGCTCCTCGGCATTCAGGGCGGGTAGCATTACGGTGATACTCATGCAGAGAGCGAAGATATAGCCTACCATTGATGATCTCACGGAGTGGGGTTTTTCTGTGCCTTGATGATCGCGGCTGCGCGCTCTTGCACCTCTGGAGAAAGGTGTTGGAAGCCGGTCTTGCCAAGCCGGTCTGCGGACCCCTGCTGCATCACCTGCAGGATCATTGGTACCGTAATCTCATTGACACCGCGGCGACTGGGATGGCGACCATCACCGACATAACTGCGATATTGACGGAAATTTGGTGGATCCATGACATCAAGGTAATCATGCCAAGTGTCAATGAGATAGGTTTGATGAACAATCGCTAACTCACGCAGCATATTAAAGTAATCTTCAACATGAGGACGATTGCTTGCGCCTGCTCCGCGCCCTGAGCTATCGCGATCCCAGAGGGGATTGGTGACAAAAAGGAAGATGTCTGTCTCCGGCAATTCGGCGCGAATTACGGTAATCATGCGCTCCCAATTCTGACGGGCCTGATCCACCGATTGATTGATGCGCGAGACCGAATCATTGCTGGCAAATTCTATGATAACCCCGTCGGGGCGCTGGCTCAAAACCTGGCCCTGCAGGCTTTCGGCTCCCCAGCGAGAATATTCACCAGCATTGGCGCGCTCGGTCACCCTCACTAAGCTAGCATCGCCCACTGCTTCCTCAAGCGCCTTGCGCAGGCTGCTCGGTATGCGCGTGTGGCGCTCAGTTACCATGCTGGTGCCATAGATGATAATGTGCTGTGGCTTCCCTTCCTTGAAGCGCTGCCACACGCGACTGGTCGTCATCAATGGTTTAGGGAGTGGTGGAGGCATGGCCTCTTCGGTAACCGGCGCTTCCACTTTCTCTTCTTGGGGGGCTGCGCCAATAATGCGTTCTTCACCCTTGATGACCATGCGTTGAATGCGATCCATGCTTACTCCAAGGACAGCGGTGGCACCCCCCATGGTAACCCGAATTCGCACCTGCCGTTCACTTTCTTCAACTACCGTTCCGCGCATGATCTGGCCATCAATAAGCTCGAGAAGGTCTTCGGCCTGAAGCGTCGCAAATGCTGCAAAGATTAGTAGGACAAGGGGTAATATGGAAAAACGGGGTTTTGTGAAGGTGCGCATGATGGTGTTACGGTGCGGATAATGGAAAGTTGCCGAGGAATTGCCAGGGAGTCGCCGACTGGGTGCCCCGGCCAATGCCGTTCCGTGATCGCAAATAAATCGTTTCGGCTTATTTTAATGCGGGAAACAGGGTTCTCACGGAGACGCGGAGGCACCGAGGGCTCTGGGTTTTGAACAACTGTTGCCACGGACCAACCGGGTCTCTCTCTTTGGGCTTCTCCGTGAGCTCAGCGGCTCCGTG
>REDX01000209.1 GCA_007695355.1 Planctomycetota bacterium | reverse complement strand
CACGATCAGGCCACCCCCGAAGAGCGCGAGCGCATCCGCCGCGCCGCCCACCGCGAAGCCAACCTTCTGCAAGGCGTTCGCGATCACGGCCTCATTGGCTATTGCGACCTTTTGGAAGGGGAACGCGGCCCGGCACTCAGCTTTGATTACCATGCCGATGCCCTCACCCTGGACCGCTGGCTGGCCGAGCGCGAGTCCATTCTCAGCCATGAAGACGCCTACGATCTCCTCGATAAAATCGCCCAGGCCGTCCGCCGCGCCCACAACCATCGCCTGATCCACCGCGCCCTCTCGCCGCAAAGCATCCTCTGCCTGCCGCAGCCAAATAATCCTGGCGCAGTCCCTGAAATTAAGCTGATCAATTGGCAAACCGCCCAAAGCCAGGCCCAGACGCGGATGACCATGGGCACCCTCCATATAGACAGCCTGATCGACGATCGTGCTGCGGTCTATTGCGCCCCCGAAGCCATGACCGATCCCGAGTATGTCGAAGGCACCGCCGATGTCTTCTCCCTTGGCTGCCTGGCCTGGCGTCTCTTCGCCGGCGAGCCGCCAGCCAAAACCCACCTGAGTGTCTGCCGCATTCTGCAAGAACAGGGCGGCCTCAAGTTATCGGCCGCAGTCGACGGCGTCAGCGCCGAATTAGAGCGCCTCATTTTCAACGCCACCCAAGGTGCCGTTGGCCGCCGCAGCAGCATCGATACCTTCCTTGATGACCTCGAAGAAGTGTTCAACGATCTCGCCGGAGACCGCCCCGAAAACCTAGCCACCGATCCGCTCCAGGCCCACAAGGGTGAACAGCTGCGTGATGACGAACGCCGCACCCTCTACACGGTGGTGGCCAAACTGGGCCGTGGCGCCTCGGCGGTGGCCTATCGGCTGTCTGCTGGCGACGACCAATCCAAGGCCAAAACCCTGGTCGCCAAAATTGCCCTTGGCCCAGAGCACGGGGACACCATTGACGCCGAATATGGGATCCTTAGTAAGCTCGCCAGTCCCGGCCACCCCAATATCGTCCAGGCCAATCATGTGACCACCATTATGGGGCACCGCGCTCTGATCCTCAGCGATGCGGGCGAATGTCTGGCTGCTCGCCTGCGCTCCCACGGCGGCCTACAATACGACATGCTGCAGCGCCTCGGCGAAGATCTGCTGGGGATTGTAGACTATCTGGAACGCATCGGCGAGTTCCACCGTGACCTGAAGCCCGACAATCTGGGCATCGCCCAGGCCGGCAAAAACAAACAGCAAACCCTGATTGCCTTCGACTTCAGCCTTGCCCGTGCCCCCTTAGAGAAACTTCATGTTGGCACCCGTGGCTACATCGATCCTTTTCTCACCAGCCGCAAAACGCCCAAAGGGCAAAGCCCGCGCTACGATACCGCCGCCGAACGCTACGCCGCTGCCATTACGCTCTACGAAATGACCACCGCCAGCCTGCCGGCCTGGGTGGATGGAATCGGCAAAGAAGTCAGCGAACCCGGCCTGGATCCCAGCGCCACCCTGCGCCTGCAAAGCGATCGCTTTCCCGCCCCCGTCCGTGACAGCCTCAGTGCTTTTTTCCACAAAGCCCTGCATCGCAATACCGATGCCCGCTTTGACAATGCCCGCGAAATGTGGCACGCCTGGATCCAAGTCTTCCACGATGCCAATACCATTAGTAGCACCAGCGAAGCCATCCCCGACGACCAAGTCACCACGGAAACGCCGTTGGTTGACCTCGGACTCAGCCAGAACGCTCTGCAGCTGCTTGAACGCCTCGGAGTTACTCGGCTGCAAGGACTGCTGCAACTGCGCCGCAATGACTACTACTATATCAAAGGCGTCACCAACCAGACCCGGCAAGAGATCAAACAGGAGAAACACCGCTGGGCCAAGCACTTCCCCGACATTGAAGAGGCCGACCTCGCCACCTTCGGTGGGGGGAGCGCCAGCTTCATCGGCACCGTTCACAGCAACGACGAGCAAGGCGGTCTGACCGACCTCTCCATCGACTGGTGCCTTGAACGCATTCTTGAGGAAGAACCCCATGACTCACGCAGCGGAACCTACCTCCGCGATCTCCTTGGTCTGGGGGCCAACCTCGGCCCCTGGCCAGCCATTATTGATGTGGCCCGCCACCACGATGTGGCCCAGCCCTCGGTCAATGTGCCCTACCTCAAGGTCCGCCAGCGCTCCTGGAAGCGCAGCCACACCCTAGAGGCCATCCGCGACAATATTCACCAGCTCATCACCGCCCATCACGGGGTTATCACCCTGGAAGAAGCGGCCGATGCCCTCCTAGCCCAGCGGGGCAGCAGTGAAAATGCCATCGCCCTACGCCGTCGTAAAACCATCGCCGTCCTCCGCGCCGGAGTCGACAACGAAAACGATATGGCCGAACCCCGCTTCCAGGCCATCCGCAGTCAAGATCGCGTCTTCCTGGTGACCGATCCCGAATGGGCTCGCTATGCCGGCCGCCTGGGTGCCATTGCCGACGACCTAGTGGCCCAGCTCCCCCCTCCCAGCGCTGGACGGGTTTTGGAAGCCCTGCGCACCGTGCCCTGCCCCAGCACCAGCGACGGTGGCCCTGGAATGCTGGACGCCCGCCGGCAAATGGCCCTGGCCGCCGCAGCCAGCAGCAACGCCGCACTCTCCACCAACCGCCAAGAACTCTACCCCAAGGGCCTCCCCGCTGCAGATGCCCTGCGCCTCGCCTCTGGGGCCCTCTCCGGTCTCAAGGTGCTCACCGTCGCCGAGATCCAAACCCGGGTGCGCGACCGCTACCCAGAAGCCGAGCTTTTGCCGGGCCGGCCCCGCTTGGATACCCTGCTCAGCGATGCTGGCCTAGATCTGGAATGGTTCCCCGATGCTCAACCCGACCCCGGCCACCCCGATATCCGTGGCGCCTACGCCCGCCGTCTGAGTAAGGGCTCTGGGATGTCGGGCTCCTACAGCATGTTCAGCACCACCAGTCGCTCGCGCACCTATCATGCGCCCCGGGATGAAGATGCCGACGCCGTAGCCCATTGCCACGAGCGCCTGCAGGCCGCCCTCACGGCCCGCGCCTTCCTGGTGCTACAAACCCCGCCAGCCCTGGCCCTCTTGGCCGCCGCTGCCATCCAGAATGCCTTCCCTGCCCTGCGCAGCATCGATTGCGACCGCTGGCTGATCGACCACCTACAGGCCATCGCCGCAAACCGTCGGGTTACCTGGCCCATCGTCCTCAAGGCCGACGCCGCCGTTGAGGGCACCCGCGACTGGGAAAACCTGCAGCGCCTGGTCAGCGAAGCCCTTGGCCCCCCCGGCAAGCCCTCCTCAAACCTGCAGGCCCTCACCAGCAGCAATGAGCCCCTGCTGATCACCAATCCCGGTCTCCTCGCCCGCTATGGCCGTACCGATATCATCGATTTCCTGCGCGATAGCGCCGGCACCGCCGACGGCCCGCCCGGGGTCTGGATCCTAGTGCCCAACGGCAACCCCGGACCCCAGCCCGTGATTGATCACACCGCGGTGCCGATCTTCGGCGCCAGTCAGGCACTGGTGCTGCCCAAGGCTTGGGTGGCGGCCTACCGTTCTGAATACGCAAAGGAAACATCATGTTAATTGAATCGGTGCACCTGGAAAATTACCGATCCTTTGCCGATGCCACCTTGGGCGGTAGCCAAGGTTTGCCGCGCTTAGCGGTATTGGTTGGTGCCAACGGCAGCGGCAAGTCCACTTTTTTTGACGCGCTCAGTTTCCTGCGTGACGCCTTGGACAAAGATGTCCCAACAGCCGTCATGAAACGCGGCGGCATGAAAGAAGTCCGCAGTCGGGGTAAACCTGGCCCAGTGGTTATCGAGATCAAATTCCGCGAAGATGGCCCAGGCATCACCTATCGTTTGGAGGTCGATGAGCAGAAGGGGAAACCGGTCGTTTCCCAGGAGAAGATCATCTATCGCCATTCATCCAGAAGCACACCATGGCATTTTCTGGATTTTTCGGGTGGACATGGGATTGCCGCCAGGAATCCCTTGGCCACCGTCGAATCCGAATCAGATCTAGAACGCGATGAATACACCTTGGATCAACCGGGGATATTAGCCATCAAACACCTTGGCCAGATGACTATGTTCCCGGCCTTAACCAGTGTTCGACGGTTGATCGAAGGCTGGCATCTTTCCAACATCCACATCGATCACGCTCGCCATACTGATGCGTATGGCGTGGCATCGTCTCTGACCGCTTCAGGTGACAATATTCTGCAATATGCCGCCTGGATGCATCAAGAGCACCCAGGTCTCTTTCAAAAAGTCTGTGATGCCTTGGCCCTGTGGGTGCCCGGCCTAGAGCATGTCCGGGCCGAACAAACCATTGATGGACGAATGGTGTTGCGATTCAAAGACGGCTCTTTCCAAGATCCGTTCTTAGGACGGTCGGTGTCGGATGGAACCATCAAACTATTTACCTATTTAATGCTGCTTCATGACCCCAATCCCCACACCCTCTTGGCCATTGAAGAACCGGAGAATCAACTCTACCCCAGCGTATTGAGTGATTTGGCAGAGACGATGCGAGCGTATTCCGGCACCAATCGCCAGGTGTTCGTCAGTACGCATTCCCCAGATTTTCTCAATGCTCTACGACTGGAAGAGGTCTTCCAAGTCATTCGCAAAGATGGCTACTCGACCATTCGGCCAGCGATCAAGGATGAGCAACTGCAAGCCCTGACCAGGGAAGGAGACCTGCTCGGATTTTTGTGGCGGCAGGGACTTTTCTTGGGAGTCGATCCGCGATGACCCGGCCCAGCAAACTCGTCTTTCTGGTCGAGGAAGAATCAATGATGGATTTCCTCAAAGGTTTTCTGCCACGAATCCTACCTGTAGACCTCCCCTTCCAGATCATCGCCCATCAGGGCAAAAGTGAATTGCAGCAGAGTATTCCCAGTAAGCTGCGCGCATGGCGTGAACCTGGCGTACAGTTTATCGTCCTCATGGATCAAGATTCGGGCGATTGCCAAGTCATCAAATCTCGGCTCCAAGCGCTCTGCCGTGATGGTCAACGCGATGACAGCATTATTCGCATTGTCTGTCGCGAACTCGAAGCCTGGTTCATCGGCGACCTCCTCGCCCTTGATCAGGCATTAGGGACCCGATTCTCCAACTCGCGCAGCCGTGCCTTCAAGCGCGATCCAGATACGGTAGGCAGTCCCTCGGATGAACTCCGCAAAGCCCACCCCGCCTTCCAAAAACGCGCCACCGCCCGCGCCATTGCCCCGCTCATCACCACCGACCCAGCGCAGAACCGCTCGCACTCCTTTGGCGTGTTTCTGCGCTCCCTCGCCGCCTTCGCCTGAAAGCCAACCCCATGATCGACCGCACCCAACTCCTCAAAGACTGCCAAGCCCTGCTCAAAAAGTTGGAGAAGGACATCCGCGCCTATGCGCAGGCCGATGCAGATGTCTTGGCGGGCCTCAAGGCTGAGTATGAGCGGGAGCGCGCGCAGGGCATTACCGGGGTCACCTGGGGGGCCTGGTTAGAGGAGCAGGTGGTGCAGGCGGCGGTAGCCTGGGTGCTGACCTGCGTGTTTATTCGATTTTGTGAAGACAATGGCTTGGTGGAGGACTGCTGGCTTTCCGGCTCGGTGGGGGCGCCCGATGGCGATGGGGCTGATAACCTCCTGGCCCGGGCCCAGGCCCAGTACGATGCCTACATTGATCAGCACCCCGCGCATTCGGATGTGCAGTATCTGATGGCAGCGATTGAAGCCTTTGGCGCCATACCTGCCGCCAAGGATTTGGTGGCCAAGGGCCGCAATGCCCTGTGGACCCTGCCGGTCTCGGCCGATGGGGCCAAGCTACTGTTGGCCATGTGGCGTGAGCAGGGCGCCGATGGGCAGCTGCTGCGGGATTTCCGGGTGGCCTCGCGCGAACACCTGAGCGACACCCGCTTTCTGGGCGATCTCTACCAGGATCTCTCGGACTTTGCCAAGAAGCGCTACGCCCTCTTGCAGACCCCAGACTTTGTCGAGGAGTTCATCCTTGATTACACCCTCGAACCAGCCCTGGACACCTTTGGCCTGGAGGGTTTTCGCATTATTGATCCCACCTGCGGCAGTGGGCACTTTGTGCTGGGGGCCTTTCAGCGGATTTTGGCGCGCTGGCAGCAAGAGGCGAAACCTGGGGTCAATAGCAAAGACTTAGTGAAATTCGCCGCAGAGAGTGTGTATGGCGTCGATGTGAATCCCTTTGCGGTGGCCATTAGTCGCTTTCGCTTATTGCTGGCGGCGATGGTGGCCTGTGGCGAAAGGCGTTTAGTCGATGTGCCCAAGTTCGAACTGCATCTAGCCACTGGGCACAGCCTCCTCATGGGCGCCCTGCCAAGCGCCGGCCGACAACAGAATTTTCTCACCGATCAATTACAGATTATGGAGTATTTGCCCACCTATGTGGTGCCGGATGATTTTAAAACCGCGACCCAAATCTTAGAGTTAAAATATCACGCCGTAGTGGGCAATCCGCCCTACATCGCCGTCAAAGACGCCGCCGAACGAGAGGCGATTAAGCGAGTCTACAGCTCCTGCTTTAAGAAGTGGACCTTGTCGGTGCCCTTTAGCGAGCGCTTCTTCGACTTGGCGCAACCCGGGAGCGCCGGTTTCCAACCGGCATCTTCTCAAGAGCCGCTTGCAAAGCGGCGCTCCCAGGGAGCGGGTTTCGTGGGCTTTATCAATAGTAATAACTTCACCAAACGCGAATTCGGCAAGGGGCTCATCGAAGGCACCAAGCAGGGCAAAGAGTTTGTGCCGGGCTTGCTGGCAACCATCGATCTCAGCCATGTTTTGGATACCTCCGGCTGTTATATTCCCGGCCACGGCACCCCCACGGTGATCCTCTTTGGCCGCAATCAGCCCGCATCGCCAACGCGGCCGGTGCGCACGGTAATGGGTATTCGCGGCGAACCGGGCCGGCCCGACGATGCCGCCAATGGCCAGGTGTGGCGGGCCTTGGTCGACAACCTAGGTTCAGCGGGGGCAGAGACTCCGTGGTTGAGCGTGGTGGATATGGAGCGGGCGAAGTTTGGGCAGCACCCCTGGAGTTTGGGTGGGGGTGGGGCGGATGAATTACTTGATCAGGTTAGGGCTACACCCAAGTTGCTGGTTGATCTTACGCGCACCATCGGGATTATGGCACTAACCGCGGAAGACGAGGCATATCTTACATCAGAATCGGTGGCCAAGCGCACGGGAATTGTCACAACATGGTTTGGTCTCGGCGATGAAGTTCGGGATTGGATTCTAGGATCGCGCACCAAAGCTATTTTGACTTTTGATGCCGAGCACAAAGTGCGGCAGCTATCTGCCACAGAGAGTCGAATTCTTTGGCCACTCAAGACCACCTTGGAGAACCGATTCTTCTTTGGGAAGTACCCCAAAGATGCCGGCCTGGAATGGTATGAATATTTTCATTACGATACCAACCGGGTTGCAGGACCGTCCATCACCTTCGGCGAAGTCGCCACCCACAACCACTTCGTCCTCTGCCGCGGCGGGGTGGTGTTCAATCGTACCGCCCCGGTCATCAAGCTGCCGCCGGAGGCCAGCGAGGATGATCACCTGCGGCTGTTGAGTTGCCTCAATAGTTCGGTGATGGCGTTTTGGCTGCGACAGGTGTGCTTCCCCAAGGGCGGTGACAAAAAAGGCGACGGTGCACGCGTCACCCCCGAAGCCTACGCTGAGCGGCTAGCCATGAATTCCACTAATGTTGAAAAAGCCCCAATCACCGAATCCCTCGCCCCCCAACGCCTCGCCCTGGCCAAGCGCCTGGACAGCCTGGGCCAGGAACTCGCCCAGCTTCACCCCAGCCAATGCTTTGCCCGCCAAGCCCCCAGCAGCCAAGCCATCCAGGCCGCCGCCGAACGCAGCCAGGCCATCCGCGAGGAAATGATTTTCCTGCAAGAAGAACTCGACTGGGTATGCTACGAAGCCTACGGCATTCTTGACCCTGGGAGCGCCGCTTTCCAAGCGGCATGGGAGTCGATGCCGGTTGAAAACCGGCGCTCCCAGCTTGGCCAACGCGCCTTCGAAATCCACCTCGCCCGGCAGATGGAAGATGGCGAAGAAGAAACCTCCTGGTTCAGCCGCCATCACTCTACCCCGATCACCGACATCCCCGAACATTGGCCCGCTGAGTACCAGGCAATCGTCCAGCGTCGCCTGGATCTGATAGCCAGCAACAAGCACATCGCCCTTTTAGAAAAGCCCGAGCACAAACGCCGCTGGCAGTCCGAACCCTGGGACAAGCAGGTCGCCAGCGCCCTGCACGCCTGGCTCTGCGACCAACTGGAACAAGCGCACATCTGGCCGCGCCAACAAGAAGGGACGCTACCCCAAGCCCTCAGCGCCCGCCAGATCGCCGACCTTGCCTTTAGCGATGCCGCCTTCACCACCGCCGCCGATCTCTACCGCGGCCACGACACCTACGACCGCATCATTCTGATCACCGAACTGATGAACGACCAGTCCGTGCCCTATGCCGCCGCCTGGCGCTACACCGACGACGGCCTACGCAAACGCGCCGACTGGGAACAGGTCTGGGATCTCCAACGCGAGGAGGATCGTCTGACTCGAAAACTAGAGATCCTGCGCCAAAGCGATGCCGAGAAAGTCCTAATCAAAGATGCTCAGGCAGCGATCGACTGTCTCGATATCCCCGTCCCCCCCCGCTACGACAACAAAGACTTCCGCAAAACCGCCAACCAAGACCCCTGGAAACACCGCGGCAAACTCGATGTGCCCAAAGAACGCTTTATCAGCTACCCGCTGTGCGAACGCGACGAAGATCCCTCACCCCTTTACCTCTGGGCCGGCTACGACCACCTCGGCCAAGCCCAGGCCCTCATCAGCCTGCTCGATGACGCCCGCAACCGCTACGGCTGGCCCAAAGAGCGCCTGATCCCCCTGCTAGCGGGCCTGGAAGAGCTCATCCCCTGGCTCAAACAATGGCACAACGAGCTGGACCCCACCTACGGCCTCAAACTCGGCGACTACTTCGCCGAACACCTCCGCGGCGAATGCCAATCCCTCGACATCCCCCAAACCACCCTCAAATCCTGGCAACCCCCGACCACCACGCGTGGGCGAGGGGGACGGTGATGAACCCTGGGAGCGCCGCTTTCCAAGCGGCATCATGTAAATCGTGCCAAGAGCCGGTTGAAAACCGGCGCTCCCGGGGGTGGTATCACCGTGGGTATCTGCCCCATTTCGATGCTGCGGGGATATATCAGAGCATTACCTTCCGGATGGCCGATTCGCTCCCCAAGGCCGTAGTGGAACGCCTGATACAACAAGAAGATGATGTCCAACGGCGGATCATGCTTGAGGCTCAGCTTGATGCGGGCCACGGCAGTTGCGCCCTCCGGGAACCTGCCCACGCCCAGATCGTCATGGAGGCCCTCCAGCATTTTGATGGTGAACGCTATCGCCTTATCACCTGGGTGGTCATGCCAAATCATGTGCATGTTCTCATCCAGACCGTCCCTGATTATCCCTTAGCCAAGGTTGTCCACAGCTGGAAGCGACATACCGCAGCACGGATTAATGGGCTACGGGGATCTTCCGGTGCCTTTTGGCAGCGAGAGTATTGGGATCGATTTATCCGCGATGAGCAGCATTTTGCCAGCTGCATTCACTACATTGACCATAACCCTGTTAAAGCTGGGCTGGTGACAGCACCAGCAGCGTGGCCATGGGGCCGCGCCGGGTTCTCTACCTTGAAGATGCCGGTTGAAAAACTGCGCACCAAGGACCACCCATGAGCCCGGACGATCTCCACGCCCTCATCTCTACCGGCGAAGACAGCCGATTGCAATTCAAGGCGGACATCCGCAGCACTGACAGCCTGGCCTCCGAAATGGCGGCGATGGCTAATGGTGCCGGCGGTCGGATTCTGCTGGGCGTCGCCGATGATGGCAGCACGCCGGGCCTGGAATCTGCCGATGTCCAACGCCTGAACCAGCTGATCAGCAATGCCGCCAGCCAGCATGTGCGTTCACCCCTCACGGTGCACACGGAGAATGTAGCTGTCGACTCAGGCCGGGTGGTAATCGTCCTCACCATCCCTGAGGGCCTGGACAAGCCCTACTTCGATCGCCAGGGCGTGATCTGGCTGAAAAGCGGGGCTGACAAGCGTCGGGTGCAATCGAAGGAGGAATTACGGCGGCTCTTCCAGATCAGCGCCCAGTTTCATGCCGACGAGCTGCCCACCAAGGCGGGGATGGATGCCATCGACCGCAGTCGTCTGCGCGCGCATCTGGACAAACGCTTCAAGCAAGAGCTGCCGGAGGACCCGGCCGAATGTCTGACCCTGGTCCAGAACCTGAATCTGGCCACCGACCGCGGCCAATTGAATCTAGCCGGCGTCCTCTACTTCGCCAAGAACCCTCAACGCTGGCAGCCGACCTGCCTGGTGAAGGCGGTCAGCTACCCTGGCACTGCCATTGATGGCGAGCGCTACCTCGATTCCGAGGACTTCAGCGGCACCCTGGTCGAGCAGTGCGACGGCGCCCTGGCCTTTATCATGCGCTGCCTGCCCAAGGTGCAGAATGACCAGGGCATCAACACCCTGGGTCAGCCGACCATCCCCCGCATCGTCTTTGAGGAGCTGGTGGTCAATGCCCTGATCCACCGCGACTACCTGATCAGCTCCACCATCCGCATCTTCGTCTTCTCAGATCGCATTGAGATCACGAGCCCGGGGCACCTGCCCAACCATCTCACCGTGGCCAAAATCCGTTCCGGCACCAGCATCACCCGCAACCCGATTCTGGTGTCCCTGGCCGCCCAGGGCCTACTGCCCTATCGCGGCCTGGGCACCGGTATCCGCCGCGCCATTGATGACTGGCCTGCCATCACCTTCAGCGATGACCGCGATGGCAACCAGTTTACCGCCACGATTTACCGACACATTGACGGGACTTCGGTAGAAAAGACCGTTTCTACCGACAGTGAACCCATTTCTACCGAACCAGACACGGTTTCTACCGAACTTGGACCAGATGATGGTTCGGTAGAAACTGAAGCTGCCATCCTAGCGCTACTGCGCAGCGATAACCGCCTGACCGCGAAAGCCCTTGCCGAGCGCCTTGAGCCCGGTCAACGGGCCATTGAGAAGCAACTCGCCAAGCTCCAAAGGCAAGGCCGCTTACGCCGGATCGGCCCCCGCAAGGGCGGCCATTGGCAAGTGATTGACGACCCAGAAAGAGATGCAACACCATGACCTACCTCAAAGACCTCATCCACATCCCCGAACAGGTAAACCGCGGCGACTTTGTGCTCAATCTGGCCGAGGGCGTGCTGAACCCTGAACAGACGGTGGCCAACTATGTGGTTACCGAGCAGTTGGCGACTGCCTTTGACGATGCGCTGACCTTTATCCGCTCGGTCTATGACGAGGCGCGGCCCAAGAGTAAAGCAACCTATCTGCACGGCAGCTTTGGCTCGGGTAAATCGCATTTTATGGCCATTCTTTCGCTGCTGCTCGCCGGCCATGAGACGGTGCGCCATAAAGAGCGGTTGCAGCCGGTGGCGGTGAAGCACGACTGGTCGCGCAGTAAAAAGTTTCTTCTGGTGCCCCTGCATATGATTGGCCGCGCTTCCATGGAGCAGGGCATTTTGGGGGGCTATAGCGAGTATATTGCCAAGCAGCATCCAGAGGCGCCACTGCCTGCCTTTTTCCGTGCCACCGAGATCATTGCCAATGCTCAGAAGCTGCGCAGCAATATGGGCGATGATACCTTCTTCGCCCAGCTCAATGCGGGTAGCGAAGCTGGCGGTGGTGACTGGGGCGATTTGGAGACCACCTGGGATGCCGCCCGCTTTGATGCCGCAGCAGCCCACACAGACCCCCTCCATGAAGACCAGCGCCGCCTGGTCAGCGATATCGTTACCCACCTGATCACCAGCCTGCGCAATCAGGGAGACTTCGTTGACCTGGACCACGGCCTGGTGGCGATGAGCCTGCACGCCAAGGATTTGGGCTATGATGGCATTGTGCTGTTCTTGGATGAATTGGTGTTGTGGCTGATGAGCCGCAGTGCCGATCCCCAGTTTGTCGCGGCCCAAGGGCCCAAGATCGCCAATTTGGTGGAAGGCAAGATTGCCAATGCTGCGCTGCCGATTATCAGCTTTATCGCCCGTCAACGCGATCTGCGTGAGGCCCTGGGTGATAGTTTGACCGGCTCTACCCACAAGGCCATGTCGCAAACCATGGACTGGTGGGATGAGCGCTTTCATAAGATTACCTTAGAAGACCGCAATCTGCCGGTGATCGCCCGCGAGCGCCTGCTGCGTCCAAAAAACCATGGGGCCAAGGATCAGATTGATGCCGCCTTTGCGGCCACCACCAAGGTGCGTCAGGATGTCATGGATGTGCTGCTGACGGCGGATAGCAGCAAGGAAGCCTTCCGCGATCTCTATCCTTTTAGCCCTGCCCTGGTCCAATCCCTGGTTGCGGTCAGTGGCCAGTTACAGCGCGACCGTACCGCCCTGCGCATCCTCTTGCAAATGCTGACCAGCGAGCGCAAGACCCTTGAACTCGGCACCGTGGTTCCGGTGGGAGACCTGTGGGATTATATTATTGGTGAAAACTTCTCGGCTAATTTGAAGGCCCAGGCCGATACCGCCCGGCGGCTGTGGGATGAACACTTCTGCCCCCTGTTGCTGGGCGAGGTGGGCCTGCCGGCGGATGCTGACCTTGCGGAGCTGGCCAAAGATTCGGCCCATGCTATTCCCTTGCGTAATTTCCGCATGCGGGCGCGTATTGTAAAGACGCTGCTCTTGGCTGCCCTGGTTCCCAATGTCCCCAGCCTGACCCATCTCACTGCGCGCAAGCTAGCGGCGCTGAATCACGGCACTATTCAAAGCCCTATCCCCAATCAGGAGGGGCGCACCATTCTGACCTGGCTGCGCAGCTGGGCCGGAACCGTGGAGAAACTCAAGCTGACCAGTGATCCCAACGATCCCATGATCAGCATTGAACTGTCTGACATCGATACCATGGCTATCATCCGCGATGCCCAAGGGGAGGACAACCACGGTAACCGCAAGCGTCTACTGCAAGAAACGCTGTATCGGGAATTGGGCATCCAACTTACCGATACCCTTTTTCACCACCACCGCCTGGAATGGCGGGGTTGCGCACGGGAATTTGAGATCCGCTTCCGCAATATCCGTCTGTGCAATGCCGAGGACCTGAAGGCCCCTTCTGACAAGTGGGTGATGGTAATCGACTATCCCTT
>REDX01000005.1 GCA_007695355.1 Planctomycetota bacterium | reverse complement strand
AGCCAGGAAGATTTTGCTGCCCTGGCGCGTCATATCGGTGATGCCCGAGGCTTATACCCCCACCTCATCCGTACCTTGGCGCAAAGCTCGCCCCAGGCCATGGCCGAACACTTTTTTAGCGATGGCTGGGACCTGAGCCACGATCGTTTGGAGAGTTATTGGCGTGATTTGATCGAAGACGAGGTGGCTGCCCGCAATGGTGGTGAAATCAGCATTGACGATTGGTTTGCCTGGGTGGGCACGCCCTTTATGGCCCAAGGGCCCATGCTCTATGATCAGCGTTGGTTGTCGCGTCACTATTATGATCAATTGCGCGCTGGCGAGCCGCACACCTGGGCCGAGCGTCTTCGCGCCGTGGCCTGGCAACCCATGGACAATAACGGTAAGCGCGAGCTCGATCGCGCCCTGGGCAATATCCGCAGTTGGATTTCAAGCCGTGAGCGTGACCAGGAGCGGGGCAACGACGTGGATCCGCAGCATCTGGCGGCTATCCCCGAGTTGCAGGAAGTTTTAGCCCTGTTTGAGGATGAGCAATTGGGCCGTCCCGAATTGGCTCCCCACGATATGGCGGCAAATTTTGCCCGGGTGATGCGCGCCCGCAGCGACGATTCCCAGGATGATTTCCGGCGTTACGGCGCCGCTTTATTGGAAAATCTTGCCAGCGATCTGCGCCAGCCCCTGGCCCATACCTATTGGGCGGCGATTCTCCGCCAACCGGGTGGCGATGCCCGCGCCCCCGAGTTATTAACCCAGGCCATGGAAACCCTCTCTCTCTGGTATCGTGCCAATGACGAAGCCCAGAATCAGGGCTTGTGGCAGATTCTCAGCCAGGTCAACCACCGTCGCGATTGGTCCTGGCGCCCCCGCCAAGAAGACCGCGACGAGGCCGTGGCGGTGGCCCGTGGTCTTGCCGCTGGCCTGCGGCCGCACTTGAACGACGGCCACCTGTGGTCACCAGCTTGGAACATGCTCTCGAATTTGCGTACCGGTCGGGGCTGGGATGACCGCTCCATTGGGGTGGACGAGGCACGTATTGTGGTGGAGAAGCGTCTACTGCCGCCATCTCTTGATCCCCAGGTAAACAGCGCCATCGCCTATATTGAAATGGTGCGCGAGGATTTCCCGGCCTTGGGCGAAGATTTCCCCTACGCCTCGGCCTTTGATGAGATGTACATTGCCGAAGCGCGGCAAAAGAATCACCTTGATCCTGATTACTGGCGCCGCGGAGATGATGAGAGCGGCAAGGTACGCCAGGCCGCGGCCGAAATACTGGCCGCTTATGATGAATTGCCGGTGGCCGGATCCAGTATTACAGCAGTGTATCGAACCGAGGATTATTGGAATTTATTTACCCGAATTCGCGATCACCTTGAAGGCGATGCGCGCCGACAATTTTTGCGCGGCCTTGAGCGCCATGTGGCTCGTCGGCCGGATAGCTGGCCCTTGGGTCGTGCCCACTTCAGTAATCAAGACCTCAGCGAGGACTCGGCGCGGGCGGAGTATTTTGCTGCCCTGGATGCCTATATTGATCGCAGCCGTGAGCGTGGTCGCCGCCTTTTGGTGCCCGACTTAAGCGCGATTCAATCCCTTGGCTCGGCCAACGATCCGGTGCTGCGCGATGAAGAATTACAGGTCCTCAAGAAATTGGTAGATCGCGGCTTTAGCAATTGGCCTTCGCACCGCCAAGGGGGGGCGCACGCTTTGGCCTGGCTTTTATATGACCTGGAAAAACGTGAGCAGTACGGCGAGATGCTGGTCTTGGGCCCGCAATTGTGGCGCGCGGTCAATGATATGGACCGCGATCGTACGGTGGAACGTTACGTCTCTTTTGCCCAGCGCATGCTGGAAGCTGAGCGCTCGGAAATCGCCGGCGCTTGGGCGGCCATGGGCCTGCAGGTTGCTGGGCCGGCCCTGGATGCCTCGGATCGCGGCGTTTTGGAGCAGGTGCTCAACCAAGCTCGCTCGCAGGTGGCGGCGGTGATTCCCGTCGATGCCGACGATCCCCGCTATGGGCTCTTTAGCGCCCAGGCCGAGTGGCAGGTGGGTCGCGAGCGCGGCGCCTGGTCCACCTATATCCAGCCGGGGAACCGCGAGGCCTTAACCCAGGCCGTGGGTGAGCTGCGGCCAGACTTTTTGGTGTGGCTGGTGTCGCGGCATGTGGAACTGGAAGAAGAGGAAGAAGCCGAGTCGCTGGTACGCCGGGTATTGACCGCCTTTGATCGTTCCAGTGTGCCGCCGCCGCCGGATGTCAGCGCCGAGTTGCTGTACCAGCGGGCTTTGCTGAGCCTGATGCGCCGGGAATTCCCCCAGGCCCGGGCGCAAATGCAATTCCTCACCGAAGTGGAGGAATACGCCGGTACCCGGCAGCGCTTGAATGCCGAATTAATGGTGGCCGATATTGATCGCGAGACCAGAAATTACGAATCGGCGCAGCGTATTTTACGTCAGATCGCCCGCCGCCCCGATCCCGTGGCTCAAGCTCGGGCAGCCTTTTACCAATCACGCCTGTACGCCGATCAAGACAATTGGGAGCGCGCCCTGGAAGAGGTGCAGCGCGGTCTTGAATTGGATCCCACGATGGTGGACGCCAAACTCTTAGAGGCGGAAATTTTATTTGAAATGCGCCTCTATCGCGCCGTGGAAGACATTGATGTGCCCGGTACAGCGCGTACTCGGGTGCGGCATATTCCTGGGCGCCCGCTGACC
>REDX01000006.1 GCA_007695355.1 Planctomycetota bacterium | reverse complement strand
GCCTTGGCCCGGGCCCGGAAGGCCTCAATGTCGCCAGTAGAGCGCAACCATAGGGGAACCCCTATGAGCAGGGCTAATACCAGGGCTCCTAGGCCACCAACAAGGTAGTGCCAGATTCGCAAACGAGGGGCAGTTTGTACCATGGGCGCAACAATTTCAATCTTTCACTAAATGGCAAGTACCTATTTTTAGTTTTTATTGTTGAAATCTCAAGAAATAGGAAGTGTCTATCGGGCCCCTCTATAAAGGCACCAGATGATTATTCCCTCGACTTGCACAGCGTTACCCCCGTGCAAGTCTGACCGTAAGCGAGACATAGGAGCGGGTGACCCTATTGGTGCAAAAACACAGGGGCATTTCCGCAGCGCGGACCCGCTTCACCGCCTCCTGAGCTGCGGGCAAGGTGGATCAGTTAGCAGCACCTTGGCGCTCACATTGACGACGGAGTTTTTGCAAACGCATGCGACAGAAAAAGAGTCGGAGGCTACGCAGGGAAATCACCACCGCCACCGCCGCCAGGAGCAGGGGCAGCAATTCCAGGTGCTGCGGTACCTGCCATTCGAGGAGGTGGCCAGTAGCTGCAAATAGAGCTAAAGCGGCGACGATTCCCGGGGTCGCCCAGCGGCCGCAGGAAACAAAAATGCCGATGAAAGCCAAGGTAAGCCCAAGGCCGATAAAGAGGAGGAAGTCTTCGCTCACCGCCACCGCCAGAGGGATTTCAAAGCGCTCGGCCTGGGGCAGTCCCCCTTCGCGCAGGGCAAGGAAGCCCAAGGCCATAAGACTTGGCACGCCCGTCAGCAGCAGGTACAGCGATAAACTATCACCATGACTGTTCACCCGTTGGGTAAGTGTCTCCAGGGCTGCAACATGGGCAGCATCGTCACCCCTTCCACCTCCACCATCGACCCTCGCTGATGGCCGACGATACTCTTCCCATCCTTCCCCCTCCTCCTCCGCACGGCGAACCCCGCAGTTAGGTGCAAGATGGCGGAACGCCTTGAGGCTGTCATCACTGGCAGTGAGTTCAGACCAGGGAATGCGAATAAGTTTCGCGCCGCTTGGTGTCACCCCTTCGGGCATGGCGAACCAGCGACCCTGACTATCGCGGTGGAGGTCATGAACTGGCAGTAATCCCTTTTGCACCACCAGCAAGGTATACACCAGCGGTTCGCGCGACTTTGCTTGGGTCATCGAAGCCCCCTCTCGCTAACGGAAGCCATGGCTCTCGTACCTGCAGATCAATAATGACTATAAGCCGATGATTAACCAAGGAGAGTCACGCATCTCACAGCATCATCCTGCGTATCAGACGGTCCGATTACCAATTGGCCGCCCCTGCAACCTCACCGATGGCGAACTTTTACAGAAGCGCCTAATACTTAATTTATTCTTAAGTGGATGGTTAAATCGCTGTAACCACCACTTAGCCATCGGTAATAATGGCCGGATCTTCGGCATCGGGCGGGGTCAAGCGTACGCCTGGGGGAGCGGCGATGGGGCCGTGACGCAAGGGATCATCGCTGTCATCTTGCCAGGCATTGAGGGCGGCGGCGAGGCGCTGGTGAATGTGGGGATTGCTGGCTTGGCAGTCCAGGCTTTCGCTGGGATCGCGCAGGGCGTCATAGAGGGCCTCTGCGGGCAGGGCGTCCTGGGCCCAGCCCTGTGCTTGCAGCAGGCTGCGCGTGGGCGAGCGATCGCAGTTGGCGAGAATGCGGCGCTGGGCGGCAGGGTAGCGGCGGATCAGCAGATGGCGTTGATCGCGGATCATGCGCATGGGCTCATAGGCGGCGTGATAACTGACCTCGGCGAAGAGGTGATCGCGAATGGACGCGGCCGGATCGCTCAACAGCGGGCGCAGGTCGTGACCGACACTGTGGTCGGGGATGGGCAGGCCCGCGGCAGCGCAGAGGGTGGGGTAGCAGTCAACCTGGGAGACCAGGCTGTCGCTGACACTGCCCGGCGTAATATGCCCCGGCCAGCGCCACTGACAGAAGACGCGGGTGCCGTGGCTGGTGAGATTGCATTTCATGCCCGGGAAGGCCAGGCCGTGATCAGTGGTGCACAGAACCAGGCAGTCATTAGCCATAGCCAATGCATCCAGACAGTCGAGGACCTCGCCAATCTGCGCATCTAAAAAACGCACCGAGCGGACCAAGCGGGCGTAGTCGCCGCGCACCCGCGGATGATCGGGCAGGGGCGCGGGCGGACGCAGGTAACGGGCATCGGGGGTGGGGCCTTCGCCGGGGAAATCCTCGGGATCATTATTCGCCCAGCGATGGGTGGCAAACCAGCCCACCGACAGAAACAGCGGTTGCTCATGGCCAGCATGACTGCGCAGGGTGGCCAGGGCGGCGGCGGTGGTCTCGCCATCGACTTGGCGGCCAGCGGTGGGACATTCGTCATAGCCCAGATCATGACCATCGGCGCTTTCGTGTTGAATACCGCAAAGCACCCTGCGATAGCCAGCCCCAGCCAGCACATGACTCAGATGATATTGGGGATGGCTGAGGCGAAAGCCGCGATGGGCCAAGCCCAGCATACCGCTTTGGTGCGGCCACTGCCCGGTAAGTAGGGCGGCGCGGGAAGGCGAACAGGTGGGGGCGGCGCAGTGGCAATTGCGCAGGGTCAGCCCCTCCGCCGCCAAGCGGGATAGGGCAGGGGTGGCAATGCCAGCACCACAGGGCCCGACTTCACGCCCGGTGTCGTGACTATG
>REDX01000080.1 GCA_007695355.1 Planctomycetota bacterium | reverse complement strand
CGCTCAACAGCTGCCAGGTGATGACGCCCATTGCCTCTATCCGCTAGGCCATAGGGTTAGGCTTTGAAGGAGGTGTCAGGGTGGCAACCATTCTCAGCGAATCCAGTTATACCTTTGATGACCTCTTGCTGGTGCCCCAGCGTTCAAATGTGGTTCCTCGGGAGGTGAATATAGCCACCCGTTTGACGAAGCGCATCATTCTCAATGTGCCGATTATTTCGGCGGCCATGGATACGGTGACCGAGCACGCTCTCGCCATCGCCCTGGCGCAGCAGGGCGGACTGGGGATTATCCATAAGAATCTCTCGGCGGAAGAGCAGGCCCGCGAGGTGGAAAAAGTGAAGCGCTCAGAAAACGGCGTGATCACGGATCCCAAAACTTTACCGGTGACGGCAACCGTCGGCGATGCCTTGGACCTCATGCTGCTTCATAATATCGGTGGGGTGCCGGTGATTAATGGCGAGCAGGTGGTAGGCTTAGTCACCCGTCGTGACCTCAAATACAACCGCGAGCGCTCCATTCCAATCAAGGATGTCATGACCACCGACTTGGTGACAGCTAAGCCGCGGGTCGATCTTAAGCAGGCTCGTGATTTGATGTACCAGGCCAAGGTGGAAAAATTGGTATTGGTCGACAGCAAGGGAAGGCTTAAGGGACTGATAACGCTCAAGGATCTAGAGCGTCAGCATCAATTTCCCGGCGCCTGCAAGGATGATCGCGGCCGTTTGCGCGTAGGCGCAGCCATTGGTGTTCTGGATTTTGACCGCGCCCAGGCGCTCATCGATGCCGGGGTTGATGTGATTGTCGTCGATTCGGCGCATGGCCATTCGGAGAATGTCCTACTTACCGTGCGGCAGCTTAAGCAGCGTTATAAAATCGATGTTATTGGTGGCAATGTCGCGACTCCCAAGGCCGTCCAGGATCTCATCAAGGCCGGTGCCGATGCGGTGAAGGTCGGCATTGGCCCCGGTAGTATTTGTACTACCCGCGTCGTGGCTGGTGTCGGTGTGCCGCAGCTGACCGCGGTTATGGAGGCGGCCCAGGCCGCGGCCAAGGCCGATATTCCGATTATTGCTGATGGCGGCATTAAGTATTCTGGTGATATAGCTAAGGCCCTCGCCGCTGGCGCTTCGGTGGCCATGCTGGGCTCGATCTTTGCTGGCTGCACCGAGTCTCCTGGCGAAGAAGTTATTTACCAGGGCCGCAGCTTTAAGACCTACCGCGGCATGGGGTCTATCGGCGCGATGTCCAAGGGTAGCGCAGATCGCTACTTCCAAGATAATGCTGATGGCGCCGACAAATTAGTGGCCGAGGGCATCGAAGGAATGGTGCCAAGTAAGGGCTCCCTGGCCGGGGTGGTCCATCAAATGTGCGGGGGTTTGAAGGCTGCCATGGGTTATTGTGGCGCCCCAGATCTGCCAACCTTCCAGAAGAATGCGGTGTTCCGTCGGATTACCTCTGCGGGCTTGCGTGAAAGCCATCCCCACGATGTACGGATTACTAACGAAGCTCCTAACTACCGGCCAGATTGAGCGACACTCTCTCGTCGCGTTACCCTCCGTTTTCATATTTTCTTGAAAGTCCGCTGACATGCATCAGACCGCTGTGGTATTGGATTTTGGCTCCCAGGTTACGCAGCTCATTGCGCGCCGGGTGCGTGAGTGCGGGGTGTTTTGTGAAATCCTCCCCTGCACTGCTCCCCTAGAGCGCATTCTGCAGTCCTCCCCTGTCGGGGTCATTCTCTCCGGTGGCCCAGATTCGGTTTACGCGCCGGGGGCCCCCACTGTCGATCGCGGGCTCTTTGCCGCAGATATTCCCATTCTCGGCATTTGCTACGGCATGCAGTTAACCGCCTACCTCAATGGTGGTCAGGTAGCCGCCGCCGCCGAGCGCGAGTATGGCCGTACCAGTATGACGGTGGTTGCCGAAGATCCTCTCTTTGCCAATTTGCCGCCAGAGCAGACCGTGTGGATGAGCCACGGCGACCGCATTGAGGAAATCCCCGGCGCCGAAGTGGTGGCGCGTAGCGCCAATTGCCCCCTAGCTGCAGTGCGGATTCCTGCCATTCGCTTCCACGGCGTGCAGTTTCATCCCGAGGTGGTCCACACCGAGCATGGTGCGGCGATCATCCGCAATTGGCTCTTCAATGTCGCCGGTTGCCGTGGTGATTGGCAGATGGGCTCGTTTATCGATGAGGAAATCAAGGCTATTCGTCAGGCCGTTGGCGATGACCATGTGATTCTGGGCCTTTCCGGCGGCGTTGATTCATCGGTGGCGGCGGTGCTCTTGGCCAAGGCCATCGGCAAGCAATTGCACTGCGTTTTCGTCAATAATGGCGTTCTGCGTAAGCACGAGGCCGAAGATGTGCAGGCCATGTTTGCTGAGCACGTAGGCACCGATCTGGTCTACGTCGATGCCTCTCAGCGCTTCCTCGACAAATTGGCGGGGGTCGCTGATCCAGAGCAGAAGCGTAAAATCATTGGCGCCGAATTCGTCGCCGTGTTCAAGGATGTGGCCGAGGACATTAAGGCCCGCCACGCTGCCACCGGCGCCGAGGTCAAGTTTTTGGCCCAGGGCACCCTCTACCCCGATGTTATCGAGAGCCAATCGGTGTACGGCGGCCCGGCCTCGGTGATTAAGAGCCACCACAATGTGGGCGGTTTACCCAAGGATTTGGGCCTGGGTCTGGTTGAACCCTTCCGCTTCCTGTTTAAGGACGAAGTGCGGCGCATTGGTGAAGAATTGGGCCTGCCCGACTCGGTGGTGTGGCGCCAGCCCTTCCCCGGACCCGGCCTAGCGGTGCGTATTCTTGGCGATATTACCGCCGAAAAGGTGCGCGTCTTGCAAGAGGCCGATTGGATCATGCGCCAGGAGTTAGAAAAAGCTGGTCTCATGCGCGAGATTTGGCAATCGTTGGTAGTGCTCACGCCGATTAAGACCGTGGGCGTCATGGGTGACGAGCGCACCTATGAAAATGTCGCCGCCATCCGCGCCATTACCTCCACCGATGGCATGACCGCCGACTGGTTCCGCATGCCCTACGAGGTCTTGGACATTATGGCCAACCGGATTATCAATGAGGTGCGCGGCATTAACCGCGTCGTCTACGATATTTCATCCAAGCCACCGGCCACCATCGAATGGGAATAAATCGATCATGACTATCCGCAGCGCGGTTATCGCCGATGACGAATTCCTTAATCGTGATTTGATGGAGGAAATCCTCAGCCGTCTCGATATTCGCGTGCGCACCGCCAAGGACGGGGTGCAGGTCCTGCGCGCCCTGGAAGATGAGCCCGCTGACCTATTGATGACCGATATCCGCATGCCCGGCATGGGTGGGCTCAAACTCTTGCACAAGGCCAAGGAAAAATGGCCGGCCATGCCGGTGGTCATGATGACCGCCTACGCTTCGGTGGAATCGGCGGTGGAATCCATGCGTCAAGGGGCCTACGACTACCTGATGAAGCCCTTTGGCGTCGAGCAGGTCGAGGCCCTACTGCTGCGCTTATCGGAGCGCCAGCAGTTACTGCGCGAAGTGGTGATGTTGCGCGAAGAAAATCGCGACCGCCACCGCGCTCGCAATTTTCTTGGACAAACCCCGGTCATGAACGATGTCTTTGCGGTCATCGAACGGGCCGCCCGTTCCAACGCCACAGTGCTGGTGAATGGCGAAAGTGGTACCGGCAAAGAATTGGTGGCCCGCGCCCTGCACGAACAATCCCCCCGCGCCGGCGGCCCCTTTGTCAAAGTCAATTGCGCCGCCCTCACCGAAACCCTGCTCGCCTCAGAACTCTTTGGCCATGAGAAGGGCTCTTTCACCGGCGCCGATAGCCAGCGCATTGGCCGCTTTGAATTGGCCGATAAAGGCACCATCCTGCTCGATGAAATTTCCGAGATATCCCCGGAATTGCAGGCCAAACTCCTGCGCGTTTTGGAAGAGCGGCAGTTTGAGCGCGTCGGCGGCGAACACACCATTAGCGTGGATGTACGGGTGGTGGCCACCACCAACCGTGATCTACCCGAAGAAGTTGCCGCCGGTCGTTTCCGCGAGGACCTGTACTACCGCCTCAATGTGATCCCCATTAGTATGCCGCCCCTGCGCGAGCGCGGCGACGATGTGCCAAACATCCTGCGCCACTACCTCGCCCATTTCGGTGCTGAAATGGGCTGCGAGCCCTCCTTTACCGACGACGGCCTTGCCCTGCTCTGCGCCTATCCCTGGCCCGGCAATGTGCGCGAATTAGTCAATGTGGTCGAACGCCTGGTGGTACTCAGCGGCGATGTCCCCCTGGACGAGCGCGCCGTGCGCCGCTGTCTGCCCGAGTTGGTACGCAACTCGGCGGCCGGCAATGCGGCCGGCAGCAGCGCTGACAGCGCGCCCCTGCTCAGCCTGGATGAGATGGAAAAGGCCCACCTGCAACGGGCCCTGGACCACAGCCAGGGCGATATCCAAGCCGCCGCTGACCTGCTCCAGGTCAGCCCCAGGGTGCTGCAGACACGAATGAAGAAGCACGGGATGTAATGAGCTATCGCTTACTGCCTTGGGCTTTGGTCTTGGCAATGGTGGTGGCGTCTTGCGAGCGCGAGCCTGAGATCGCCGCTGATATGATTGATATCGGTATGGTTCCTGGTCTTGGTCAGTCCAATGCTGAATATGTTATTGCGACGGTGGGAAGAAACTATGCTGATGTAGTCAATCCCGGCACGAAATTATGGATCCGATCAGGCCAAGATAGGGAACTGCGAGCGCGCGTCTTTGTCGATCGGCGCATGGATGACATGGTTGCTTTGCGAATCGTAGAATGGCTCACTGATGAGCGGGCCGTGGTTGGTGATCTGATCAGCATGGAAGTTCGCCCTGGCCCATAGGGAATCCACTGCGAAACTGAACAAACACGGAGTGAAGTTGTGAAACAATTTCCGTCTAAAAGGTTGGGCAAAGTGCGATCGATGTCAGTGTTTATGCTCCTTGTCACCGCAGTGATGGGATTGCCGGCCGATGAGGCAGAAGATATCTTCATCAATCTCATAAACGGCTACCACCTGCGTGTTAACGGTGAGCACGTGGAGAAACACCAGATTGATAATGAAGCCGGCGAAACGGTCCATGGTGTTCATCGCTTGATGATCGATGGGCATTTGTTGATCGTTTACGTTGGTAACAATCCGAATCTAGATCTCGGTAACGATGACCAGTCGCCGCTGATCAAGGATGATTTCCCCTGGGCCGTGCATCCGACAGATGATTGGCGATTTCAGTACTGGGACACTGAAAGCTGGCTACACATTCTCTGTGATCCAAAGCCATACCACCGTGACGAAGATGGCCGACCAAACCAAGGGCATCGCGCATTTGTCATTCATGTGCGTAAGCCGAGTCAATTCACGGTTGTCAACATTTGGTCCGTCATCGACATCGTCCATGATCCAGAGCGCCGCTATCAGTATAATTACTCGGAAGCTATATCCAATACGGACCAAGAAAACTTCGTCATGTTGGAGATCAACATGCCCCTTGAGTGGCGCGAACTCTTTCTTGATGCGTTGAGGGGGGAAATCATATCTCCTTGGGCAGCGGTCATGGATGCTGGCGCTGGGCATGGGGACTTACTGACGGACGAACACGACCAATTGATTGTAGATGCCGTGGTAAATATGTTGACTGCTCGTTATCCGGGCATTGATTTTAGTGATGGGATTAAAGTCCGCATGCTTTCCGTAGATAAATGATGACCAAACCATTTGATTTCCCTAATGTTGGCGCCTGAGTTCTGGAGGTCTTGCTGTGGACGTGGAAATTTTGACCCTTATGGCCCTACATGTTCTGCCACCACTTGCCGCCGCGATGATCTGGCATTGGCTGGTGATGGCATTCTTGGGTCGCTGGGAGCCCTATCTGTATTTTAGCGTGCTGGGAGGGGCCTTTCTAGTAGCCGGCACACAATACTTGCGCAATTATACCACCTATGCCCATTGGAGCGTTGCCGAATACTATGAATTAGCCGGGAAGACCCAGATGCTCATCTTTATTGTTTTATTGGTCCTCATCGCCATCTCGTATGTACGTATGCTGAAGCCGGATCCGATGGTAAAAACCAGGGGTAATCAGCCCGATTAGGCGCGCATTGCAGATGTCGTAACGTGTGCGGAGAGAGGCTAATTCTGCTCCGCGTCGCCCAGCTCTGCGAGGGCCGTATCCAGCATCTTTTTTACTTGGCCGTGGCTGAGTTCGGATTCCATGCCGGGGAGGGCATTGAGGTAGTTGCGCAGGCCGATGACATTGAGGCCATAGCACTCGCGCAGGCCGGTCACCATGGCCTGGAGGTAGGCCGGGCCGGGGGCGGCGGGGCGGCGTTGGACCATGGGCAGGGGGTTGGTCAGGGTGTATTGGGGGCGGCCGTCAAGGTCGCCGAGGGGCAGCAGCAGGCCATAGCCGCGGTCGCGCAGGGTGAGGGGGGCGCTGCCATCCCAAGTGGCCCAGTCGATGGCCAGGTCCGGCTCGGCGTTTTCTGTGCGGACCAGTTGTTCGAGGGCTGCCGCATCCAGCAACCAGGCCCGGGCCAGGGTTTGTACTCCCGCGGCGCTGTGGTGGTCGAGGGCGCTGACGGCGCCGCCCCAGCGCCGATTGCGGCCGCTGAAATAGAGCGGGTGTGATAGGAACACGGCGCGCTCGTCCTGGGGCTGCTGGTCACCGAGGGCATCCAAGAGCTGGGCGCTATCAAGGAGGTGGCCGTAGGCGATAAACCACAGCTGATTCGGGGCATCCATTAGATTGGCCTAGTAGCTAAAGTCGCCGAAGGCGGTCTGCAGATGCACGCTGTTTGCGGCTCCAGCGGTTGCGTCTTCCACCCGGCCCACGACCCAGCTGTCAATCTGCGCCGCTTTGGCCGCATCCAGGCAGGCTTGCGCGCAGGCCTCGGGCACCACCGCCAGCAGGCGCACGCCGCAATTGTAGACGGTGTACATTTCCCGCCAGTCGACCTGGGCTGCCGCCTGGATGGCGCGGAAGAGGGGCGGCGGCGGCGGCAGGGCATCGAGGATATAGCGCTTACCGTGGCCAAACTTGCCGATCTTGGCATGGGCGCCGCCGGAGGCGTGGATCAGGCCGTGGATACGCTCAACGCCCAAAGCGTCGATGAGATCGCGGATCAGCGGCACATAGGTGCGGGTGGGCGAGAGCAGGGCCTGGCCAATGCTCATGCTGCTATCGGGGAGCGGATCCTGCAGGCGATACGGCCCGGAGTAGACAAAGTCCGGATCGATTTCCGGGGCGTGGCTTTCGGGATAGCTTTGGGCGTAGTGCTTGGCCAAGAGCTCATGGCGGGCCCCGGTGAGACCGTTCGAGCCAATGCCGGCATTATCGACCCCTTCCCAGCGGGCGCGGCCGGTGCTGCTAAAACCAATAATCACATCGCCGGCAGCCATCCGACTGGCGTCGATGACCTCGCGGCGCGGGAGGCGGCAGGCGATGGTGGAATCGACAATCACCGTGCGCACCAAGTCGCCGACATCGGCGGTTTCGCCGCCGGCGAGGTGGCAGGTAATGCCCTCTGCTTCCAGGCTGGCGCAGACCTCTCCGTAGCCCGCAATAATCGCCGCGATCACCTCACCGGGAATGCGCTTGGCATTGCGGCCAATGGTATTCGACACCAGATACGGCCCAATGGCGCCGGCGCAGGCGCAGTCATCGAGATTCATCACCAGGGAATCCTGGGCGATGCCCTTCCATACCCCCACATCGCCGCTCTCGCGCCAGGCCAGATAGGCCAAGGAAGACTTGGTACCCGCGCCATCGGCGTGCAGCACCAGGCAGGACTCGGGGTCACCGCTCAAGAGATCGGGCAGCACCTTACAGAAGGCGCCGGGGAAGAGCCCCGCGTCAAGGTGGGCGATGGCCTGGTGGACATCCTCTTTGGCGGAGGACACCCCACGGGCGCGGTAACGGGCATCGGCGGGCGTGGTCATCGCAGCAGTGTGTGATTGTAGGGGGGGAGGCAAGCCGCCGGCTGGTTAGCGGGCCTGAGCCGTCCTCGACAGCGGTGATTGCTTAGCTCAGAGATGGCGCACACTCAAGCCTATGCGACCTTTCCTGCGTTGGATTCTCTACTGTTGTACTCTTGCCCTTGCGGGCCTGCTGGTGGTAATCAGTGTCGATGAGGGCATGGCGGAGGCAGTGCTCGGCTGGTTGGATCATGTCCTGCAAGTACAGCATGGTCGTTTAGCGGTGGCTGGCGTGGCCGTGTTTCTCCTGGTGATCCACTGTCTGTTAGTAATGCGTTGGATGAATCAGCGCCGCTATGCGAGAGAAATTGGCTATCAAAACGAATTCGGCAAGGTGGCGGTGAGCCTCGTCGCCATTGAGGAGGCGCTTACGCGCGCCATTGAAAACGAACCAGGGGTGCGTCGGGTTTCCCTGCGAGTGTATGAGGATCGGGTCAAACGCTGCGTAGTTATTGAACCAGTGCTCACCCTCTGGGAAGATCACAATGTGACGGCGATTAACCATCGCTGCCAGGAAGTTCTGCGCAGTCGCTTTGCTGAATTAATGCCGGAGCGCGATCAGGTGCAGGTGAATTTAACCCTTCATCGGCTCAATCAGCGTCCGGCGAATCATGATAAATCCCGTCGCTCGAGTACCGAGCCCTCAGCCCTAGAGCCGGCCCCGCTGCGAGCACCGGTGCCATCCTTAACCCATAATGCCCCCGAGGTTCCTAATGATCGCCGGGCCACCGTCATCCCTGAGATCGAGCCCGCCCGCACCCAGCGCCCCACCGAGCGTATCCACTCTGGCCGCCTGGGTGTGCTCAATGAGCGTCGGCAATCCGACATCGATAGCGAAGAGGATCTGGATTATGACAGCCTCTACGCTGGCCCCACCTACCCAGTAGACCGGGACGAGGACGACGAGCGGCGGTAAGCTGAGTTTAAGCCCCCTGTGGCCACTCCCAGGCCGGCGCTCCATCCACGGCCACCGCCTGTAAGCACAGGCCCCGGGCCGGAGCTTGGTGCGCGGCGCAGGCCGTGTCCTTCCCGGCTAAAAGGCCGCTGAAATCCTCGGCTGAGACATCGCCGCGGGCCACCGCCCACCACACCGCGACTAAACTACGAACTAGGCGGTAGGTGAAGCGGTCCCCCGTTATCTCCACCCAGCGCTCGGGCATTGCATCCGTCCACTCTACCCGCTGGATGCTGCAGTGATAATCCTCGCGATGGTCCCCGCGGCGGGCCAGGCCCCGCCAATCGCGGCGGCCGAGGCAGGCTTGGGCGGCGCTGCGCAGGGCCGTCAGATCGGGTAGGGGGGCGAGTGGCGGTCGCCAGCTACTGCGGGCTAGGAAGGGATTGCGGGTGGCGCCAATGTCAAAGCGGTAGCGATAGGTTTTGCCCTGGATGCGGCCCAGCAGGGGGAAGTCGTCGGCCACCCGCAGTGCAGCCCGGCAGACCACATCCGGCGGCAGCTGGCCCGAGAGTTGGTGGGCCAAGGTTCCCCCATCCCAGTCCCGGCTCAGGTCAATCGCCGCCACCTGGGCCCAGGCGTGCACCCCGGCATCGGTGCGCGCTGCGCCGACACAATCAGCGGGTTGTTCGCCCAGGCGCTGACAGGCCGCCAAAATCTCACCGGCCACGCTGCGCCGCCCCGGTTGGCGCCACCAGCCCGCAAAGTCGCCGCCATCGTAGGCCAAGAGCAGGAGATAGCGGGCCATTGCTTAGCCCCCCACGCTGCGCCGCATGACCGCTGCCAATTGGCGAAAGCCCTCTTCGCGCATTTCGCCCCGGCGCCAGATCATGACAATATCGCGGTGGCCACCGGGGGCGCGTAAGGGGCGCAGGGCCAGCCGCGGATCGTGCTTGCTGAGTTCGGCGGTGAGCCGCGGCAGCAGGGTTACCCCATGACCCAGGGCCACCAATTGGCGCAGGGTTTCTAAACTGGTGGCGCGGAAATCGCCCCCGGGGCCGCCGCTGGCCAAACCGCACACCGCCAGGGCCTGGCCGCGCAGGCAGTGTCCATCGTCGAGTAAAAGCAGTTGATCCCGGGCCAGTTCCTGGGCATCCACACTTGCGGCAGCGGCGAAGGGATGGGTGGCCGGCAGGGCGGCAAAAAACTCCTCGCGCAGCAGGTGTTCTTGGGCGTAGCTGTCGTCGATTTCCGGCACGCTGGCCAGCACCACGCAGTCGACCTCGCCCGCCGCCAGATCCGCCAGCAGGCCGCTGGTCAGACCCTCGCGCACCGGCCAGCGCAGTTTGGGGAAGGCCTCCTCAATGGCGGGCCCGATATGGGGCAAGAGGGAAGAGCCCAGGCTCATAATCACGCCCATACGAATGGGGCCGTAGAAGGGCGGTTCGCCCGGACCAGCGCTGGCCTCCAAGGTCTGCAGGCGGTTGAGGATGTCCCGCGCCTGGGCGGCCAATTGACGGCCGAGGGCGCTGAGTTCCGCACCGCGGCCTAAGCGCTGCACTAATTCCACTCCTAGGCGTCGTTCGTAGCGGCTGATCTGCTCGCTTAAGGTGGGCTGGGCCACGCTGCAGGCGGCGGCGGCACGACCAAAGTGATCGTGCTCGTCCAGGGCCACCAAATAGCGCAGCACCGGCAGGGTGGTGGCCTTGGGATCGAAGATGTGCGCAGGCATGGCTCCATGCTGGTCGAGTCTGCGCAGAGCCAAGCCCCAGCCGATTGCGGAGTCGCTCTGCAGCCATCTCTGGTTTCTGCCCCTTGCCTTAGATGCCGTAGGTACAGGCTCGGCAACAGTTCCTCGGGGAGGCCCTCTGGCCTGAGAGACCGCGTGTGCGGTGACCCGTATAACCTGATCCGGATCATGCCGGCGGAGGGAAGGAACGGGTAGTCCCTGAGGTGTGCTGAGGGCTTGCCCGTTGTTTTGCCGCAGGGGAATCCGGACGCACTGGAGGCCCCATGGCTGAATCCTCGTCCGCTGATGTCACTGCTGCCGCTGCTGTCGATGGAGCCGCTGCTGTCGATGGTGCCGATGGAATAGCTGACGCGCTGGCGCACGGTGGCCCAGACTGGGGCCTCATCGTCTTTGGCGCCCTGCTCTGTGTGGCCTTTCTCATCCTTGGACTGCGCGTTGCCGGGGCCGGTCGCCAGGATGGCGAGCGCTATCTGGTGGTGCGCAATACCATGGGCGTGCGTTCCATGGTGGCCACGCTGGTGGCTTCTTTAAGCGGCATGTGGGTGCTCTTATCGGTGCCGGAAACCTTTATGCTGTTCGGCGGTTTAGCGGCGGTCATCGGCTATGCCGTGGCCCAGGCTGCGCCCATGCCCTTGTTTGCGGTGTTCGGTGCGCGCCTGCGCCAGTTGATGCCCCAGGGCTTTAGTTTAGTGGAGTTTGCGCGCCGTCGCTATGGCCGTGGTTATGGCGCGGGGGTGGCGCTGATTACCCTCTTTTATTTGTGGGTCTATCTTGCCGCCGAGCTCACCGCCATCGGTCTCGCCTTTTCGGTCACCGCGGGGGTGGCGCCCTGGCTGACCGCGGGGGTGGTGGCAGTGACCGCCGCCGCCTACGCCCTGCGCGGCGGCGCGGTGTCCTCCATTGTCACCGACCGCGTGCAGTTTGTCGGTCTGGTGCTGATTATGGCAGCGCTCACCGCCGCCGTCATCTGGGTCAGCCCGGGCCCCGCCTTTAGCGCTGCCGCCGAGGCCAACCCCCAGGCCTTTTGGCCCCTGGTGGCCACCGATACGCCCTGGACAGCCCTACGCTTTGGCTTGGTGCTGGTGATCGCCCTGGTGGTATCGAATCTCTTTGACCAGGGTTTCTGGCAGCGTGTATTTGCCTGCCGCGACGGGCGCACGGTGTGGATATCCTATGGCATTGCCGCGCTCTTGATCGCCCCCGTCTTACTGCTCTCGGGTCTCGGCGCGGCCACCGCCCAGGCCCTGGGCGTGGTGCCCGAGGGCGAGGCGCAAACGGCCCTCTTTCATCTCGCCCGCGAGGTCATGCCCGGCCTGGGTCTGTTCCTGCTTCTGGGCCTGGGCCTGGTTTTGGTGATGAGCAGCGTCGATACCCTCATCGCCGCCCTGGTCAGCCTGGGTGCCACTGAGGGGCGCCGTCTGCGGCCCAGCACGCCCCTGCCGCGGGCCATTGGCTGGGCGCAACTGGGAGTCTGCGTGGTGATTCTGGCCGCCCTGCCCATTGCCGCCCAGGGCTGGAGCGTGCTGTACCTCTTCCTGCTCGCAGATCTCATATGCGCTGGGGTGGTGGTGCCCTTATTCGCCGGTTTGTACACCCGTCGCCTGCCCGGTTGGGGGGCCTGCGTGGCGGGCGTCCTGGGCATTGCCAGCGGTGTGCTCTATTTCCCTGCCCCCGACTGGTCGCCCCTGGTGGGGCCCTTGCCCGGCCCCCTGGGCTGGCTGCCCGCCGGCGACCTGCTGACCGCCTTTATCGTCCCCCTGGTGGTCTCGGCGCTGGTGGCCCTGGCCATTGCTTGCTGCTATTCGCCAAAATTTGACATGAATAGTTTGAAGAGCCGCGATGGCGATCCCGCGCCCTTACCTGAGGAAGCATCATGACCATCCATGAATCCTTTGCCGATCAATCCCTCGCCGAGGCCTGCTGGCAGGCCGACCAGGACCTTGCCCAGGCCTGCCTGCATCATCCCTTCGTTCAGGGCCTCGGTGACGGCACCTTGTCGCGGTCGCGTTTTATCGGCTACATCGCCCAAGACGCCTTTTTTCTGCGCGGCTTTGCCCAGGCCTATGCCGCCGCCCAGGCCAAGTGTCAGGCCCAGGGCGATGACGCCGGCGCCCAGCTCTACGCCGACCTCGGCCAGGGGGTGGCAGACGAGCTGCGCCTGCACCGCCAGCAATCCGCCGACCTCGGCATCGACCTCGATGGCGTCCAACCGCAGCCCGCCACCAGCGCCTACACCAGCTTTTTGCAATCCACCGCCGCCCAGCAGCCAGAGCCGATTATCGCCGCCGCCATGCTGCCCTGCCTGCGCCTCTATGCCTGGCTGGGCCAATCCCTCTTGCCCGGCCATCACCCCCACGGCCCCACCGCTGCCTGGGTCACCACCTACGCCGACCCCGCCTTTGAAGCCCTGTGGCGCCGCCTCGCCCCGCGCCTGCAACCCGGCGCCCGCAGCCCAGATCTGCGCGCCGCCATCGCCGCTCACCACCGCCAGGCCATGGTCTGCGAGCTAGATTTCTTCGCCGGGGCCTGGGCCGCGGCCAATTCCTGATCTGGATCCCCGTTCGCGCATACCGTGGTATGGGATGGCCGTGGCGCATGTGCACCACCTAAGGGCCTCCCTTGTGCCTGGAACGCTCCATTACAGGATGGTTTTTGCTGAGGATCGACCCCTTCGTTGCTCCTTTTTCAGCAATCAACCTGCCCCACGCGAGGAGCCCCATGGCCAACCCGTCTGTACACGCCGAACTGGTGAATTTCATTTGGTCGATCTGCAATTTGCTGCGTGGCCCTT
>REDX01000007.1 GCA_007695355.1 Planctomycetota bacterium | reverse complement strand
GCTAACCAATATGAAAATTTTGTCCAGTATTAATAATAACCAACTGATACCTATATGCTTGCCTAGAGCTTTGAGTGGCCCTGGCCAGGGCGGCGCATGGCTTGGCCTTGCTTAGGCGTTGGCAATCAGAGGGGTGATCCGCAGATCGCTGAGGAGCTGCTCGGCGCTGGTGCCGGGGGGCAGGCCTTGGATCTGGAGACGCTGGGGCAGATTGGGCAGGCAGTGGCAGAAATTATCGCTGAAGCGACCGGGTAAGGTGGCCAGCTCAAGGCGGGTCCACGGTGCTGGGTGGCGGCAGTTGAGGGTGAGGGTGGCGGTATCGTCGGTCAAACTGGCCTGCGCTGTAATCTCCGGTGGGCGCAGGAGGAGGTGTTTGGGCCGGGCAAAGAGGCCGAGATTGCGGGAGCATTCCTCGCCCTGTTGATCGCAGGCCCAGGCCAAGCAGAGGAGGTCGCGATCCGATGAGGTTGGGGCCTGGGGGTTTTTGCGCAACTCCAAGGGCTGGAGGTAGGCGCCATCGCGCTGACGCTCTGGGCTGCAGTCCAGAACCAGGGCGCAGCGGTTGCTTTGGCTGGGCACTGTCAGCGCCGTCTCACCCTGGCGCAGCAGTTTCCCAGCGGCGTCCATGAGCTGCCAGTGCAGGGTGCCGCTAAAATCTTCGGGCAGGTGGTTGGAGAGGTGGAGGGCCATCGTAGAGTCGCCACGGTCTTCCAGGCAGGAGACCAGTACCGGGGCAAAGAAGCGCTTGGCCAAAAATTGCAGGGCCTTCCAGCGCCCGAAGACATCGATGGAGGACCAGGTGGCCGCCGGCCAGAGATCATTGAGCTGCCAATACAGCAGGCCGTCCATTTGGCCTTGGATGCGTCGGGCGTGCTCGGCGGCGTATTGGATGCAGAGGGCCTGGGTGAGTTGGGTCATCCAGAGGGTATTTTCAAAGCCCGTAGGCATGCGGAACCAATCGAGCAGGTATTTGAAGATGGTTTGATTGCCTGGTCCAGAGCGCTGGTGAAAGTCCATAATCCAACTGGTGAGATTGCGATCTTCGGCTTCCGTAAAGGCGGCAACACTGCGGGGCTCGGGGAAGCTTTGGAAGCCGAATTCGCTCATAAAGCGGAAGTCCCATTGGCGCTGGGCCTCAAAGGACTGGCCGCCAAACCACACGCTCCAGGCGTGGGCATCGCCGCAGCTGGGATTATTGAAATCGGCCCGGTTGCCGTGGGGCGAGTGGGGGCTGCAGGGCCAGTAGGGGGTGGCGGGATTTTCCGCGGCCACCACCTCGGCCAATAACTCATCGAAGAGGGGGCGGTAGTCGTCCCAGCTCATGGAACGTTCGTTCCAGCCGGCATCGGAAACCAAACCCTGTTCGATTTCATTATTGCCACACCACAGGGCCAGGCAGGGGTGGTGGCGCAGGCGGCGCACATTGTCCACCGCCTCGGCGCGGACATTTTCCATGAAATCGGGATCGAAACTGGGGTAGGTGCTGCAGGCAAACATAAAATCCTGCCACACTAAGATACCCAATTCATCGCAGCAATCGTAGAAAATATCCTGTTCATAAATGCCGCCGCCCCAGACCCGGATCATATTCATATGGCTCTCGGCGGCGGAGTTGAGGAGGTGGCGGTAGCTGTCATCGCTGATGCGGGGAATGAAGACATCGCAGGGAATCCAATTGGCACCCTTGGCAAAAACCCGCCGGCCATTGACGACAAAGCGGAAGGACTCGCCGTGTTCGTCGGCAATCCGCTCTAATTCTAGCTGGCGTAGGCCAATGCGCCGCTGCCAGCGATCGAGGACACGGTTCTGATCGTCGATGAGTTCCACCGTCACCCTATAGAGGGGCTGGGCGCCCATGCCATTGGGCCACCAGAGCTGGGGCTGATCAATGGTGATAACGCTGCCAATGCCGGCATTGATGGTGAGTTGCTTGCTGGTGCCACTTTCCGGCGCCTGCCAGTTGATCCGACAGCGCAGGCCCCGGCCCTCGCCGTCAATCTCCGGGTTAATACTGATGCTGCAGTTATCTTCCCGGTGCTGCTGCTTACAGCGTACCCCAGCGAGGCGGGCCTGGGCCACCGGAATCAGGCTAATCGAGCGCCAAATGCCCAAGGTTGGCGCCATTGGACCCCAGTCCCAGCCGAAGGCGCAGGCCATTTTACGCAGGTAGCTTTTGCCGGCAAAGGCGGGGTCGTAGAGATTCCAGGCGGGCAGGGCGAAAGCCGCTTGTTTGGCTTCGCAGAGGGCAGCTTCACCCTGGAAGCAGATTTCAATCTGATTGCGGCCGGGGCGCAGGACAGAACGGACATCGACGAGCCAATGGCGGAACATATTGTCGGCGCGCAGCACCTCCTGGCCATTGATGCTGACTGCGGCCAGGGTATCCAAGCCTTCGGCGCTTAGCAGTACCCGCTGGCAGGCCAGCAGTTCTGCACTGGCTTCGAATTCTCGTTTAAAGGCCCAGCCCCGCCGCCAGGGCCATTGATGCTGGGCCTCATTGTCGCGCCACCAAAGGTCGGGCAGCAAGCCAGCATGGATGAGATCCTGATGCACGCAGCCGGGGACCTGGGCACTAAGTTGATGCTCCCCATTGGTGTCGTGTAGAGACCAGGTGCCGTTGAGGTCAAGAATGGGGGGCAGGTAAGGCATGAGGGGCTCCAAGGGGGGGTGCCACATACTTCGTTAAGGCTCTAAATCTCAAGGGGCCTTCCGGTGATGATTTTT
>REDX01000262.1 GCA_007695355.1 Planctomycetota bacterium | reverse complement strand
GACAGGCGATCAGATGGATTTTGCAGCCAATGTCGTAACATGATTGGGCAACATGAAGAACATGCACACTATTAGCAGTTGCCGAGGGGATATGAGACATGGCGCCATAGAAAATGCGAGGATGGCCATCACCAATAGATGCGCTGCGGGCATTGTTTGAGAGGGGGAATCTGAGCTTTTGACCATAGGTTCGCAGCCAGTCCTGTGATCCATTGCCGTGGATCTGCCAAGTTACTGCGGGGGCAGGTCGAAATGGGCAGCATTTCAGGGCTTCAGTAAACGCTGTAATGTCATGGCTTTCGATGCAGATTACGCCCCTGAGGTGCTTGCGTTGCAGTCTGCGATGTTCCGGGATATCAGATAGCAGCGCAGGGCTGCCGCATGCTAAGGCCTCCAGCACCACATTGGGCTGGCCTTCGTGGCTGCTGGGTAAGACCAGGGCATCGGCGGCTTTCATCCAGGCGGGGACATCGTCGCGCTGGCCCAGAAAACGGCAGTGCTCGCTGATGCCGAGGTTCTGCGCCTGCGCTTTGAGCTGGGCTTCCTGACTGCCCTGGCCGCAGATGATGAGGGTGATGGGGCGATATTGACGGGCCTGGGCTAGGGCTGTGAGCAGATCGCCGAGGCGTTTCTGCGCTTCCAGGCGGCCGACAAACAAGAGGAGGAGATGATCGGCGGGGATGCCATGGTCGGCCCTGGTGATCGGTTGATGGGCGTCAAGCCATTGCTGATCGACGGCATTGGCGATGACCGCTCTGCGCTTGGCGGGAACGCCGCGGCCCTGCCAATATGCCACACCATCATGGCTATTGGCGATGATCATCTGGGCCCGTCTGCCGATCAGCTCGCGTAGGCGATGGCGCAGGCCGCTCGCGTATTCCGGGGCGCTATTGCGTTCGCTTAAAATCCAGGGGATGGCTAAACCGCGGCTGGCGAGGCCGCCGACCACATCCATGAGGGGGAGCCAGGTTTGCAGGATCTGCGGGCGCTCGCGGCGCAGCAGGCGGCGCATGGCGAGGATGAGACGGGGATCGCGGTGACCGTGGGCGGGGAGTTGGCACAGGCGCAATTGTCCCGCTTGCGCCTGCGGGCTTTCAGCCAGCCGCTGCCACAGCGGGCCGCGATGCAATGTAATAATCAGCACCCGCCAGCCGAGGTCGCAGAGGGCTGGGGCGAGTAGGCTGAGTTGGCGCTGGGCGCCGCCGATCTCCAGGTCGAGAATGGCGTGCACGACAAGCGGGCGGGGGCCTGTACTCACGCCCGGACGATTCCTGGCTGATCGGCGGGATAACGGCCGCGGGTATCGATAATCAGGGCGGCTTCACGGGCGATGAGGGCGTAGTCCAATTGGTCGTGATCGGTTACTAGGAGGACGGCGTCTTGGCTTGCCAGGGTTTCTGCGCTTAGGGCACAGGCGGGGATATCGAAATTCCAACGACGGGTTTGCGGGCAGCGTTTGACATAGGGGTCATGGTAAGAAATCTTGGCGCCCAGCTGCAGGAGTTGATCGATAATCGCCAGGGCAGGGGATTCGCGGGTGTCGTCGACATTTTTCTTATAGGCCAGGCCAAGGATGAGAATGCGGCTGTCCTTGACCGCCTGACCCCGGGCATTCAGGGCGTCGCGCAGTTTGCTCACCACGTAGGCCGGCATGGCATGATTAATTTCACCGGCGAGTTCAATAAAACGGGTGTGGACGCCGTACTCCTTGGCCTTCCAGGTGAGGTAGAAAGGGTCGATCGGAATGCAGTGACCGCCCAGGCCAGGGCCAGGGTAATAAGGCGTAAAGCCAAAGGGCTTGCTGGCGGCGGCGGCGATGACTTCGTGGATATCGATGCCCATGGCGTCGGCGACCACCTTCATCTCATTGACCAGTCCAATATTCACCGCGCGATGGATATTTTCTAGTAACTTAGTCATCTCTGCGGCTCGGGGCGAGGATACCGGTACCACTCGCTCAACCAGTTGCTCATAGAAGGCGCAGCCCAGGGCGCTGCAGGTGGCGGTAATGCCACCGAGGACCTTGGGGATAAGGTTGGCGGGATGGCGACTGCCAGGGTCTTCCCGCTCGGGGGCGTAGATAACGGCAATGTCTTTACCGGGGCTAAAGCCGGCGGCGAGGAGGGGTGGAACCAGCTCCTCCTCGGTGGTGCCAGGATAGGTAGTGCTCTCGAGGATGAGCAGAATATCCCGGCTGAGGTGGGGGATAATGGTGGCAATGGTTTGCCGCACATAGCTAAGGTCGGGTTCGCGGTGGGCACCGAGGGGGGTGGGAACGCAGAGGATAATCACCTGCGCTTCGCTTACCGCGGCGGCATCGCTGCTGCAGCGCATGCCCTGTTTGAGGGCCCGGGCAACGGCGCCATCGCCGACGGTGGAGAGGTAGCTGCGGCCTTGGTGCAGGCTCTCCACCTTGGCCGGATCGGTATCAATGCCGATGGTGGGAAAGCCGACGGCACTCAAGCGTATCAGCAGGGGCAGGCCCACATAACCGAGGCCGATGACGGCCACTGGGCTTTGGTGTTGGCGAATGGAAGCTTTGAGGGCGTCGAGGGTCATAAGCCCATTGCAGTTCGTCGGCGGGCTAAGGCAAGGGCTGGATAAGAGGGAAGAAGTCGGTGGCGATGACGCAGCGATTGCCGCGATCGACTATAAACCAAGGTCGATTCGCGCGCCGGCGGGGGGGGGGGGGGGGGGGGGGGGGGGGGGGGGGGGGGGGGGGGGGGG
>REDX01000008.1 GCA_007695355.1 Planctomycetota bacterium | reverse complement strand
GCTTCGCTCCTCTTCGCTTCGGGCTGCAAAGACACCCGCACCAGCGATTACCCCGACCAGTCGCCCCACACCGTCCGCCGGGAGGATGACGTGCGGCAAAACGCCCGGGAACAAAAAGACGCTGCCGATCTGCAGGCAGATCGGGCATCTGCCAGGTTTGACTACCGAGAACAGCAAATCCGCGATCAATATGCCGCCAAGCGCCAAGCACATGTCAACGAAAACCATGCGCTGACAACCGAGCGCGACGCTAAAGTCCGCGAGATCCAGATTCAAGCCAAACACGACAAGGATGTCATCGACGCCGAAACGGCTGAAAAGGTGCGCACCAGCTCTGGCGATGAGTCGGCTAAAATCCGCGCTGACGCGGCCATGCGTAAGTCCGAAATCGACAACCGTACCACCGGTAAGCTGGCACCCCATGCCACCGAGACCACGCGCAATAATTCCCGGAACGTCCAGCGCGGCATTGAACTGGACCGCGAAGAGTCCAAGGAAATCAGCGCCCTGGAGCAGGAGCGCGCCACAGCCCGTAACCAGACTCGGGACAAGAAATTGGAAATCGACCAGTGGCTGAACGAGGAAATGGCCAAGATTGAGAAGGATTCCAATGCTGCCGCCCGGCAGTCCAATCGCTAAGGAATGCCAAGGCCCTGGGCCTTCAAGGCCACGGACATAGGGACCTCCCCTTGCTCTGATACGAGATGACCCCCTGCAGCGACCACGAGTCACCGCAGGGGGTTTTTGTGTGCGTCGGCTGGTGCTGGGGCCGTGACCGGCAACTCTGCCGATTACAGGCTTGCACCAGCTAAGGAAGGCGTTAAGAACTTCCCCATGTCAACCACCAACAACAATCCCCGACCGCTGCTCCCCTTTGCCATAGCCCTGTTGCTGTGTGCCGGTCTCGGCAGCGCCGAAGCCGCCCAAGTGGGTCAAGCACCGCCGCCCCTCGGTGCCACGGCATCCTTAAACCTTGCCGGGCAGCCCGATGACGCCCCGGTAACCATCGAACAATTCCGCGGGCGGGTCATCCTGGTGGACTTCTGGGCCACCTGGTGTGGGCCGTGCATCGCTTCGATCCCCAAGCTCAACAAACTGCATAAGACCTACGCCGACCAGGGTTTGGTGATTCTCGCCCACACCGATGCCTCCAGTCGCAACCTGCCGGCCTTCATCAAGCAACACAGCATTGTTTACCCCATCACCATTGGTGGCGATATCGGCAGATCGTGGGGGGTGACCGGCATTCCCCGGGTATTCTTGATTGATCCCGAGGGGCGCGTCGCCTGGACCGGACACCCGGCAGGTATGAAGGAAGAACAGATCGTCGAATTGTTGCAGCAGGTGCAGCTCAGCCCCATTGCCATGCCCAACTTTGACCCCGCCAGTGGCCATGAGCAGGTTGCCAGCATAGAAGCGGGAATTAGCCGTGGTCAGCTTGGCGTCGGCGCACGCGCCCTGGAACGCCTCGCCCAAGGCCGCGACGAGACCGCCGCCAACGCTGCCCGCAGCAGTCTCGCCGCCATCGGCGCCTGGCGCGAGGGCGTCGACACACACATCAAGGAACTGGAAGAAAGCGGCGATATTTACGCGACTTGGCAAACCGTTGAAGCCGTCGCCGAAGCCTGGACCGGCCACCCCACCGCCCGCGACTACCAAAATCAGGCCCGGGAGCTCCGCCGCCACCCCGAATGGCGAGCCGGCGAAGAATTGCAGCGCCTCCTGGCCATTCCCGAAGCCCAACGCAGTGATGCCCGCTTCCAACGCATGGTCGAGGCCTTCCTACGCCGTTACGGCGACAGCTTCTACGCCGAACAGGTGCAGGCGCTGCAGCAAGGCTGACGCGGATCAATGGCAAAAGCGCGGCGCGGGCTGGTACCAACCAGCCGCGGCCGCGCTTTGCGCATGGCTTTCACATAAAGCGTTCAGTATTGCTCTTGGCGATTGGCGATTAGACCCGGCGCACCGAGCTGGCGAGACCGATGAGGCCCGCCACCAAACTGGCAATGCCCAGGCTGAGATACCACACCGTGGCGTCAGAGGGCGAGCCGGTAAAAAACTCCGAGGCCTTGGAATGGAAGGAATCCTGGGCGCCAAAACCAAAAATGATCAAGACGATCCCAAAGGCCAAGAGTCCAAAGGAAATAGCACGTAACATATTAACTCCTCAGTAATTGGATGGATGGATGGATGAGCGGATGAGCAGATAAACCAACGCCAGCCCCGGTCAGGGTTGATCGGGGCTGGCGCATGGCATCGAAAGGCTTCGCAACGGACAGGCCGTTTAGAGGCGGCGTGAACGTCCACCAGAGAAGACAATGGTGACCACCGCAAGAATCAGACCGATGATGGCTAGAATCTTGGCGATATAGGCGCTATCGCCGGCAATGCCGCCAAAGCCAAAGACGGCGGCGACAATGGCGATGATAAAGAAGAGGATAGCCCATTGAAACATGATAGGCCCTTTCGTGGTAGGAGGGTGCGCAGTTGCCATGCAGGCATGACGACGAACGCCAGACAGGGCTTATTATGCAGGGTGGGGAGTCTCTGACATCTGGGGTAAACACGGTAGGGCCATAACCGGGGACAGCCCCTGGCGCCCTCCTTGCTGGATTGTTCCCGGGCCCACACTCTGCCTGCCCTGGGGCTGCCGATAATGGCGGAGCCACAGGACGAGGAGCGGTGCATTATGGGCAACCCGGCAGAACAACAGATCGCCAGCGAATTAGACCTGCGCCTACAACAGG
>REDX01000150.1 GCA_007695355.1 Planctomycetota bacterium | reverse complement strand
GGGGTGGAAGGGCCGTCCTTCTCGTGGCTAACCACCAGCTTTTCCACTTCCCGGCGCACCTTTTCAACGTCGACGCTGAGATTATTGAGGGCGGTAACGGCAACCCCAGAGCCTTCCTTGACGAGGCCCAGCAGGATGTGCTCGGTGCCAATGTAGTCATGGTGAAAGCGTTCGGCCTCTTTCTGGGCGAGGGCGATGATTTTGCGGGCGCGGTCGGTAAATTTATCAAACATGTCTGTTCCTGGGTATGGTCGATATGGAACTGCGAAGAACGGGGCGTGGCTGGCGCTGATGCGCTGCCGGCTGGATTCTCCGGCATTCCATCGGTGCGGGGCCCTTTATAGCCTACGAGACTCTCTGCCCTAGGTTGGCGAGGAAGGGGCGGTGCGCAAGGCGCCGCCGCTGGGCAGGCAGTGAGCAGTCAGTGGCTGGCAAGGGTGCTGCGGACGTGATCGGCGCGGAGCACATCGCGGGTGCAAGGATCCAGGGCGCGCGGGTCGCGCAATTGGAGGTGGGCGCGCTGAGAGGTAATTAACAAACGATCGGCGGCAGGCCATAGGGATGCCTCCAGCCAGCCGCAGGCAATGCCCAGGCGCAGCCACGAGCACTGTTCGATGGTTTCATTAGAGCCCAGTCGCCGGGCGTGGCGGAGAATGCCCCAGGCCCGGTACACCTTGTCTTCAAGCAGGGCCCGCTGTTGGCCGATAAGGGCGCTGCGGGCCTCCTGTTCGTAGGCGATAATGTCGCGAATGGTTTCCTCTAGGTGCTGGATAAAGCCGAGTTCATCGGCGCCCAGGGTGCGCTGGTTGGAGATTTGATAAAAATGGCCGGTGGCTTCAGAACCTTCGCCGTGGAAGCCGCGGGCGGTTAACTGCAGCTTGCCCAAGCCGCGCAGCATGCGCGGCAGTTCCTTACTCAAAGCAAGGGCAGGCAGATGAAGCATGACGCTGGCGCGCATGCCGGTGCCAAGATTGGTGGGGCAGGAGGTGAGATAACCATAATGGGGGTGATAGGCCCAATGCAGGGCCTTGCCCAGGCACTGGTCAAGTTCGACGGCGGCATCCAAGCAGGTGAAAAGGTCTAGGCCGGGGGATAAAACCTGCAGCCGCACGTGGTCTTCCTCGCCAATCATCACCGAGGCCAGGGCATCGGCGCGAATGGCAATGCCCGATTGGGCGCCGCCGCCGGCGAGCTCGCTGGAGGCGAGGTGACGCTCCACGAGAAACAGCCGCTGGCTTTGATTAAGATCGTCCATGGAGGCGCGCAGGCCCTCACTCCAGGGCAGGCAGTCGCCGAGGCGGGCGAGGATGTCGGTGGTGAGGGCCTCGCGCTCGGCGGTATCAAGGGTGCGACGAAAGCGTTTGCCGGCACAATTGCGGGCCAGGCGCAAACGGCTGGCGCAGGCAATGCCCTGATCGGGGCCGGGGGAGGTCAGCCAGGGGGCATCGGTGTGGGCCCAGTCGGTGAGTAGCTTCATGGGCCTTCGCCCTCAATCTCGCGCAGGGCATCGCGCAGTTCGGCGGCACGGTGATAGTTTTCGGCCTCCACGGCGGTGGCCAGTTGCGCTTGCAAAAGCTGCTTGCGGCTGGGCGAGTCTGCCTGCTGCTGATCGGGGCTGCGGCCGCGGTGTTGGTCGGCGCCATGGAGTTCAATCAGGGGCTCGCCCAAGAGATCGGCAAAGACATCGACATCGTGGGGGCAGCCAAAGCGATTACGCTTAAGGAAGGCAGACCAGGTCAAACCGCATTCAGGACAGCGGCGATCGCCGTCGGCGGCGCTATGTTCTGGCGTATGAAAAACCTGGGTGCCGGGGGCGTTTGCCGGATGGTCGTCCTGCTGATTGCGCCGTTCGATTTCGGCGATGGGGGTGGGAATGGGGCCCAATTGGGCGCCCAGCCGATCAAGGCAGTGCTGGCAGCTGCGCAGATGGCGTACCTCGCCATCGGGTGACACCTCCGTGAGGGTCACCGTCGCGAGGCGCTTATTGCAGAGGGGGCAGAGGTGGGCGGCCATAGAGGCACTATTGGAGGGGGTTAGGTTGGGGCAAGGGCATCCGCCCCGCCTGGGCTTGCTTCGTGGAGGCATGTCCAGGTTGAAGGGCGAGACAGCGCAGTTGGGCCCTGGCGGTTGGTTTGAGCTGCGACAGAGGGTGCGATTGACTGGACAGACAGCGGGGGTAGGGTGCGCCCTCTTGCAGCTTGAATCTTCCCTTCGAGTTGCCTGACCTGGCCATTTAATGTCTTGATCATTAACGTCTTATGTCGGTTCATGGGAGATTTTCACCGCGTTGAAGGTGACTCCTGATGGCCTTGATTCCCCTTTCTGAGGGTAGCGGGAAGCACTGCGGTGATGGTTTGGCTAATGGCTGGGTGAGTGACGAGAGCGATAGCGCAATGAGACCAATGAAAGCTGAGGATACGCATGGTTCAGCAATCGGCAGGAGGCGAAACGCATAATGTCTGACGATGCCGTGATGTATTTCTTTCCGATTACCGTGCTGGTGTTGCTCGCCTTATTGGTGCCGGCATCGCTGCTCTTCATTAGTTGGGTGGTGCATCCCCATAAGTCGAATAATCCCAATAAGGACGAGCCCTACGAATGCGGTCTCACCTCCACCGTTGGCACCGCGGCCCAGCGTTTTGTCGTCTAATTTTACCTTATCGCCATGCTCTTCCTGGTCTTTGACCTGGAAGTGGCCTTTCTCTATCCCTGGGCCGTCCACTTCCATCACGGTGGCTGGGGCATGGTGGTGGTACTGCTGATCTTTTTGCTCATTCTAGAGGCCGGGTATCTCTACCTTTACCGCAAGGGGGCCCTGGATTGGGACTCCTAATGCACCATCCGCACCCACGGCCTCGCTATTGGCGGCAAGCTCAACGGCGCTTGCTGCGTAGCCATGGCTGGAAGGAGTAAGCGATGTATCAACCAACCCCAGCAGCCCCGACGCTCGCCAATGGTGATGCCAACCTTGGCGCTGCCTTTGTACCCACCACCGTTGACGCGGTGATCAATTGGGGACGCCGCAATAGTCTGTGGCCCTTCCCCTTTGGCACTGCTTGCTGCGCCATTGAGTTCATGGGCGTGGTGTCCTCGATGTTTGACCTCTCACGTTTTGGCGCGGAATTGGTGCGTTTTTCCCCGCGGCAGGCAGATCTCCTTATCGTTGCCGGCACCGTCACCTATAAACAAGCGCCCATTTTGCGGCAAATCTACGATCAAATGTGTGACCCTAAGTGGGTGATCTCGGCTGGCGCCTGTGCCTCCTCTGGTGGTTTCTACGACTGCTACTGCACCGTACCGGGGATCGATGAAATTGTCCCGGTGGACATTTATATCGCCGGCTGCCCGCCCCGCCCCGAGGCTTTTCTTGAGGCCATCGTGCAGCTTCAGAACAAGATCGACCGCGAGTCGCTCAAAGAGCGAAAGGCCCTTGGAGCATGAGTGCCACCGATACCGTTCAGCCCTGTGCCCAATTAACAGAATTGGCTGCCCGCTTTGGCGGAGAATCCGATGCCCTGGCCCGGGATCGTTGCTGCCTTGTCGTCCCCGCCGATCGCCTGCTTGAGATCATCCGCTTTTTGCGCGATGATAGTTCCTGGCTGTGTGATCAATTACTCGATATTACCGCCGTCGATTACCTGTCCTATCCCGATTGGTATGATGAGCGTTTTGCCGTCGTCTATCTTTTGAAGTCCTCGCGCCATGGGCATACCTTGCGGGTTAAGGTGCTGGTGGACGAGGCCGATGTCGATGCCGAGCAGCTGCCCAGCCTGCGTGAACTGTATCCCATCGCCGATTGGCAAGAGCGCGAAGTTTGGGATCAGTACGGCATTCGCTTTGGCGGCCATCCCAATCTCAAGCGCTTGCTCAATCATCATCAATTTGTCGGCCATCCCCTGCGTAAGGATTATCCCGTCCAGCGCCGTCAGCACTGCACCGATAACGATCCGATGTTTGACCAGCTAGACGTGGTATTGCGCGCCAATGGTTATACCCCGGTGCGCGATGGTGAATTGTCTCGGGTGCGCGCCGAGGACGGCCATGAGATAGATTTGATGACGATCAATCTTGGCCCTTCGCACCCGGCCACCCATGGCACCCTGCGCGCCTTTGCCGCCCTTGACGGTGAAACCATTGTCGCCACCACCTGTGAGATGGGCTATCTCCACCGTGGCTTTGAGAAAATGGTTGAGCAAGGCACCTATGCCATGGTCTTGCCCTACACCGATCGCCTGAATTACTGTTCCGCCATTGCGAATAATATCGGCTTCTGCAAGGCCGTAGAAGACATGTTTGGGGTGGAGGTGCCGGAACGCTGCCAGGTTATTCGCGTTCTCCTGGCCGAACTTTCGCGGATTATCGATCACCTGGTCTGCGTTGGCGCCAATTTGGTGGATCTCGGCGCCCTCACCAATTTCTGGTACTTCTTTAACCCCCGCGAAGAAGTGTATCGGATTTGGGAAAAACTCTGCGGTGCCCGCCTAACCAACACTTTCACCCGCATCGGCGGGCTTTACCGCGATACCTACCCCGGCTTTGAGGACGAAGTGCGGGCGGTTCTGCCGCGTATTGAAAATGCGGTAAGCGAAGTCCGGCGCCTGATTGAACACAATAAGATTTTTATCGACCGCACCCAGGGGGTGGGGATTATGAGCGCCGAGCGCGCCCTCGCTTGGGGCTGGACCGGGCCTTGTCTGCGTGCCTGCGGTGTCGACCGCGATATGCGTAAGGATGCCCCCTATTACGGCTATGAAGATTACCAATTCGAGACCGTAATCGGTACCACCGGCGATTGCTTCGATCGCGCCATGGTGCGCCTCTACGAAATTATCGAATCGGTGAAAATCGTTCGTCAGGCCCTTGCCAAGCTTAAACCCGGTGCAGTGAATGCTTCCGATGCCAGGCTTGCTCTGCCGCAAAAATTGACGGTCTATCAAGACATGGAAGCCCTGATCAATCAGTTTAAACTGGTCTATGAGGGGGTGCGTCCTCCGCCGGGTGAATTTTACGGAGCCAGCGAAGCGGCGAACGGCGAATTGGGTTTCTTCATTGTCTCTGATGGTGGTACCAATCCTTACAAAATTAAGGTGCGGCCACCCTGCTTTACCCAATGGGCGGCCTTCTCCGAATTGGTTACCGGCTTGACGGTTTCTGATGCCATGGGTGCCTGTTTAGGATCGATCAATATTATCGCTGGGGAGCTTGACCGATGAGTGCCAGTGGAGTCGCCATTCTTGAGGCCCAGCCGCAGGATCTTGATCTTGCCGGCGTCGCTGCCCGCATGGCCCCGTATCAGGCCCAGGTCGATGAATTGCTGCGGCGCTATCCGGTGAAGCGGGCAGCTTTGCTGCAGATGCTCTGGTTGGTGCAGGGGGAATTCGGCTGGGTGCCCCGGGTGGCGATGAAATGGGCCGCGAAGATTTGCGAAGTGTCACCGGTGCACGCCTTTTCCGTGGTGGAATTCTACACCATGTATCGGCAACTGCCCTGGGGCCGCTTTACCTTCCGCGTCTGTCATAATATGGCCTGCCATATTCAGGGCGCCGAAGAGCTCATTGCCCATTTGGAAAAACGCCTCTCCATTCATGCCGGGGAAACCACCCCCGACGGCCTCTTCTCCATCGAACGGGTGGAGTGCATCGCCGCCTGCGGCAATGGCCCAGCAGTGCAGATTAACGACGATTTCCTCTTTGGTCCCGATGGATTGAATCAACTGCAAGAGGGCTGGCATCCGACTCCCGAGATTATGGATGAGTGGATCGAGCGCCTGCGTGCTAAGGCGGCAGCCGAGCCACAGCCGCCGCGCAGCGATGAAGTGGGTGGTATCGTCCTGGAAACCGCCGGCCATCCGGGCGCCGCTGGTGCCCGCGCCCAGGTGCAGGCCAGCGGTTATGCTAAGCCGCCGCCGCCCCTGCGGGTGACGGTAAAAGCCAGTGACGATGGCCGCAGCGCCGCGGTGAGCTGGCTCGCCGCCCCCGAATGCGTGGACACCCTCTGCGAAGTCAGCACCGATGGCGGCAGCAATTGGCAACAGATCGGCAATATTGTGCCGGCCAAGGTGCCAGGCCCCCCAGGCCCGAAAACCTGCAGCGTCGAAGATGCCCACGGCGCAGCAGTCGGCACTCAGCGTTCTTATCGCATTTGGTCGGTCTTGGGCGATGGCCAGCGCCGCGCCTCGGTGGTGGTTGAGCACACGGTGCCCGCGGCGCAGCCGGCCGGGCAGGAGGGGGGGCAGCCATGATTCGCGAATGGCAGGGTAAGGAACTCCCGCGGGTGATTAGCGGCCGTTTTGACCTTGATAATGGTCACCTTCTCGATGTCGCCCGGGCCGATGGCGCCTATGCCACCCTTGGCCCGGATCTTTTCGATAAGAGTCAGTTCGAATTGATTGAAATGGTTATGGATTCGGGGCTGCGCGGCCGCGGTGGCGCTGGTTTTCCCACCGGCATGAAGTGGCGCTTTGTGCCCCGGGGCAGCGGTAAACCGGTGTATTTGGTGGTCAATGCCGATGAATCAGAGCCCGGCACCTTTAAAGACCGCCTGATTTTAGAGCGCGATCCCCACCTCCTCATCGAGGGTATGATTATCTCCAGCTATGCCCTTGGGGTGCGAACGGCCTATATTTATGTGCGCGGCGAGATGCTGCCGCAGATCGCCAATCTGAACCGCGCCTTGAAAGAATGCTACGATGCCGGCCTTTTGGGTGAGAATATTCAGGGTTCTGGTTTTAGCCTGGATATCTATGTCCACCGCGGTGCCGGCGCCTATATCTGCGGCGAGGAAACCGCCCTGCTCAATAGCCTAGAAGGCTATAAGGGCCAGCCCCGCCTGAAGCCGCCCTTCCCGGCGGTCTCCGGTGCCTTCGCTTCGCCAACGGCAGTGAATAATGTCGAGACCATCGCCGCCCTGCCGTGGATTCTTAAGCACGGCGCCCAGGCCTATCGGCAATGGGGCACCGAGCGCTCGCCGGGCAGCAAATTGTTCTCCATCGCTGGCGATGTGGGCAAGCCTGGAGTCTATGAAATCCCTCTCGGCATGCCGATGCTGGAATTTTTCGACCTCGCCGGCGGCATGGTTGGCGAGCTGATGGGCTGCATCCCCGGTGGTTCCTCGGCGCCGGTATTGAATGCCGAAGACTGCGGCAAAACCACCATGGATTATGAGGGTTTGCAGTCGGTGGGATCGATGCTGGGTTCTGGCGCGGTGATGCCATTTAATACCACCCGCGATCCGGTTGCCATCCTCAACTGCCTCACCCGTTTCTATGCCCATGAAAGCTGCGGTCAGTGCACACCCTGCCGCGAGGGCACGGGTTATGCCGCGCGCATTCTGGCCAAACTTTCAGCAGGCAAGGGCGAGATGAGCGATATCGACTTGGCCTATGACTTGGCTGACAATTTCGAATGGACGACGATCTGCCCGCTGGCCACCGCTGATGCCTGGCCGATCAAGAGTTTTATCAGCAAATTCCGCGATCACTTCGAAAAGGTGACCGCGCAATCCCCGGCGAACCGTGAGGAAGCGTTGCTTACCGCAACCTTCCCCGGCGCCTTCATGTAAGGCTGCACACCATGGGCGAGATGATTACCATCAATGTGGACGGCGTAGACCGCGAGGTCGACAAAGACCAGCCCCTCATCGAGGCGCTGGGTCAGGCGGGCGCGCCTACTCCCAATTTTTGCTATCACCCTGATTTGAAGGTGGCCGGTAATTGCCGCATCTGTCTGGTTGAGGTCGAAGGCCCCCGCGGCCCCGCGCTGATGATTTCCTGTCATCTGCGCCCGGCCCCAGGCATGAAGGTGCGCACCGAAGCCTCTTCAGAAAAGGTGGTTAAAGCGCGCAAGGGGGTGATGGAATTCCTCTTGGTAAACCATCCCCTGGACTGTCCGATCTGCGATAAGGCCGGTGAGTGCACCCTGCAAGAGCACTATATGACTTCGGGCCGGCATGAGAGTCGGCTGCCCGAAGAGGTAGAGAAGGCCTATAAGGGCGGCGCTGATCACCGCTTTACCGATACCAAGGGTGTCTCCCGTGGCGGCAAGCACATTGACCTTGGGCCGACGATTATTCTCGATCAAGAACGCTGCATTCTCTGCGATCGCTGCACCCGCTTTATGCGCGATGTGGCCGGCGATGAACAACTCTACATCGCCGGGCGTGGTGATCATGCCTATATTACCACCTTCCCCGGCGAGCCCTTGGATCATGCCTATGATCTCAATACCACCGATATATGCCCGGTGGGTGCCCTCACCGGTAAGGACTTCCGCTTTCAGCAGCGGGTGTGGTTTTTGAAAAAGACCAACTCCATCGCCCCCGATGACAGCCTCGGCGCCAATCTCACCATCGAGCATCACCGCGGCAAGGTCTGGCGCCTCATGCCCCGCCGCAATCCCGAGGTAAATAAGAGTTGGATCCATAATGAAACCCGTCTCCTCTACCAAGAACTCGACCGTAACCGGCTAACCGCAGGCGCCATAAATGGCGCCCCGGCCACCTTGGGTGAATCGATGATGGCTGCAGGTAAGGCCCTGGCCAAGGCCGGTCGGGTGGCCCTGGTTGCCAGTGGTCATCTGACTTGCGAAGACAATGCGGCCCTCTTGGCCCTGGCCGCGCGCTTGGGCGAAAAAGCCGAAGTTTTTGCCGGTTCCTGGCTGCCAATTGGTGAAGCCGATGGTATCGCCCGCTCTGGCGATCCGGTGGCTAACCGCCGCGCCCTGCAATTAATGGGGCTGCCCGATAATCTTGATGCCCTGGTGGAACGGGCGGCTGAATTCGATACCTTGCTGGTGATCGGTCACGATCTCTGGCAGGCAGCACCGGAAAAGGCCCAGGCTTTGGAAGTGATTCAAGAGCGGGTGGTGCTCGATTCATGGAATAATCCCAGCGCCAAGGCGGCAACGATTGTGGTGCCGGTGCGCTGCTGGGCAGAGATCCGTGGCACCATGATTAATTGCCAGGACCGCATTCAAATGCTCAATGCCTGCCCCGTCTGTATCAATGATGAGTTGGAAGCGGTTTGGCAGGTTTTGGACCGCATCAGTGGCCATGCCTGTGATGCGCCCCTGGCCTTGGCTTCCCAGACCAGCGTCTGGGCCCAGGTGCAATCCCGCATTGCCGCTTTAGCTGATGTGCAGTACCGCCACATTGGCCCCCTTGGCTTGCCCTTGACGGTGAACGCGCCCAGTCTGGTGGGAGCCGAGGCATGAATTACGAGTTTCTGATCGAATTTGCCAAGATTGGTCTCGTCTTCATCCCGTTGACGCTCATCCCGGTGATGATTTTCCTCGAGCGCAAGGGTGCCGCCATTATTCAGGACCGGGTTGGTCCTAACCGCGCGGGCATCAAGGTGTTTGGCGTGGAAATCCGCGGCTTCGGCATGGTCCATAATTTTTCTGACGTGGTAAAACTCATTACCAAAGAAGATTTCGTGCCGGCGCGGGCCCATAAGGCCTTCTATATTTTTGCGCCGATGATTCCGGTGGCGACGGCGGTTATCACCCCGGCCTTGATTCCCTGGTTTGGGCCGATGACGCACATCACCGGCCACGGCATTAATGGTGCCGTGCTTGATTTTAATATCGGCCTTCTCTTTCTCTTTGCCATTTCAGCGATTTCGGTCTACGGCGTGGTTTTAGGTTCTTGGGCGTCCAATAGTAAATACTCCCTGCTGGGCGGCATGCGCTCTTCGGCGATGATGATTTCCTATGAAGTCAGCATGGGCCTCTCTATTTTGGGCCTGATCGTGATTATCGGCAGCTTTAATATGACCGAGATTGTTGAATGGCAGGCGCGCAATACCTGGGGTATTGTGGTTCAACCGCTGGCCTTCTTTCTCTTCCTCACCGCCATGTTTGCCGAGACCGGACGCACGCCCTTCGACGTTGCCGAAGGTGAATCGGAGATCGTCGGTGGTTTCCATACCGAGTATTCATCGATCAAATTTGCGCTCTTCTTCATGGGTGAATATGCCCACGTCGTGATCGCTTCGGCGCTCATGGCCACCCTTTTCCTTGGCGGCTATGACCTGTTGCCAGTGCCCGGATTTGATGGTCGCTTTATCGCTGATAATCTGGGCTTTGTCCTAGCTGCGGTGCTGTTGGCGAAATTGGCTATCTTCTGGGGCATTGCCCGCCTGATTGCCCGCCAGCGGGCCCGCTATATGGGCCTTAAGGCCAGCGATGCCGTTGGCAAAACCCGGGAATACCGCCTCATGGGTGGCATCTTCACCTTTCTTGGCTTGGCCTGTTTGCTGGCTGCGATCTTGGCGGTAGTGCTAATCGGCCGCCCCGAGCGCATGGGTTTTGAGTTGAACCACGCCCCCTGGGTGGGCGTGCTCACCGCCTTTGTGCAGATTGGCATTGTGCTGGCCAAAACCCTGTTTTTCTGCTGGCTCTTCGTCTGGGTGCGTTGGACCCTGCCGCGCCTGCGCTACGACCAAATCATGGGATTGGGCTGGAAGGTCCTGCTCAATGTCGCCCTGATCAACCTCCTGATCACCGCCGTGGTGGTCAAGATTATTAATGAGGGATTCTAAGCTATGGCCATTGTCGTCCCCCGGCCCCGCCTCAGCACCGCCGAAAAGCTCTACTTTGTCGAGATATTCAAGGGCTTGGCCCTAACCATCGGCCATGCTTGGCGCACCCTAACCCGTACTGAAACCCTCGAAACCTTAGACTATCCCGAGGTACAGCCGGATATCCCCCGCGATTACCGTTCGCAGCATCGCTTGATGCAAAGGCCGGATGGCAGCCCGCGCTGCGTTGCTTGCTTTATGTGCTCTACCGCCTGCCCGGCCCGCTGCATCGAAATCGTCGCCGAAGAAGCCGACAATGCACACATCGAAAAGCGGCCGGAGGTCTTCAATATTGATTTGTTGCTGTGCATTTATTGTGGGCTCTGCGTCGAGGCCTGCCCCTGCGATGCCATCCGCATGGACACCAAGAAGGCGATCATTGTCGAAGATGCCCGCCATAAGTTTATCATCGATAAAAATTCGCTGCTCGACTGGAAGCCCGAAGACTACCCAGCCGAAGATGTGATCTCCCAGCAGGCCCCCGGCGGTCTGTTAAATGCGGCGGCCTTGGCGGCCTTCCAATCGGGCTCCGGTCACTAATCTTCCCCGCCCAATCCTTCTTGCCCTGATCTCCATCCTCTGACCCCAGCTAAAGATTCCCCTATGGACCTTGCCTCCATTTATTTTTACCTTTTCGCGCTGATTGCCCTGGCTTGCTCGTTTGGGGTATTATTGGCGCGCCATCCCATCGGCGGGGCGATTAGCTTGATCGGCCTCATGCTGGCTTTGGCCGGTATCTTCGGCGTTCTGGCTGGGCCCTTCAATGGCACCATCCAGATTCTGGTCTATGCCGGTGCGATTATGATGCTCTTGGTCTTTGTGATTATGGTGCTCAATAGCGCCCAAGACAATGCGGTGCCGCGCTGGGATGCCGGCGGCGTTTTGGCATTAGGCCTGCCGATGCTCTTTGCGGTGGTGGTATTGCTTACGCTCTCGCAGGTAAATCTTGGCGACAGCAGTCCTGGTACCCGCGGCACGATTGAGGTTCTCGCGGCCCGGATGTTTGATTTCAGCCACGGTGGCGGGGCTTTCCATATCCTTTTCCTGCTGGTGAGTTTGGTCTTGCTGGTGGCCTTGGTGGGAGCGGTGCTCCTCGCCAAGCGTCGCCTCGATGGGCCGGCTGATGTGCCGCAGGTCGAAAGCTCTCTCGATCCCCAAGCGCAGGAGGGCACCCAGCATGGGTGAGGTCGATCCGATCCACGTCCAGGTGCTTGCCGCCCTTATTTTCGTTATTGGTTTGTCGGTGGTGGTGTCGCGGCGCAATCTCTTCTTTTTGTTGATGGGTGTCGAGTTGATGCTCAATGCCGTCAATTTGAGTTTCATCGGTTTTTCCCGCACCTTTGCCGATTCGGTGGCTTCCATCGATGGGCAGATTGTGCCCCTGTTCATTATCGCCCTGGCGGCAGCCGAAGCCTGTATTGGCCTGGCTATGATCATGATGCTGGTGCGCGGGCGACACACGGTGGATGCCGACGCTTACGCGTCGATGAAGGAGTAGCGCGTGTCCCAGTTCACCCAGTTTCTCTGGCTGATTCCCGCTCTGCCCCTGCTTGGATTCTGCGCGAATGGTTTGATGGCCCTGCTCAGCATCGGTAATCGCCAAGGCCCAGAACGCAAGTTGGTGGCTCTCTTTGGTGTCGGCATGCCCTTGCTGGCCTGCATCGTTACCGTGGTTGCGGCGGTCAAGCTCGCCCGCTCTGATATTGGTATGGTTCCCGAGTTTCCTCTGTGGACCTGGATGTCCGGTGAGGACTGGAGTATTAGCATCGGCATGCACTTTGATGGGCTTACCGCGCTCATGCTGAGTTTTATTCTCGGCGTAGGCACCTTAATCCATATCTATGCCGTTGGCTATATGGCGCATGACCGGGGCTTTGCTCGCTTTTTTGCCTACTTTAACCTCTTTCTCTTCTTCATGGTGGTGCTGGTATTAGCCGATAATGCCATTCTCACCTTCCTCGGTTGGGAGGGGGTGGGCCTGTGCAGCTATCTTTTGATCGGCTTTTGGCATAAAGACCACGCCAATAATGACGCCGCTCGCAAGGCCTTTATTATTAACCGTGTTGGTGATCTCGGGCTCTTGGTGGGCCTCTTCGCCCTCGGCATTCTGATGTATCGCAGCACCGGCAGCATCGACTATAGCTGGCTTGGGATTTCTTCATGGGCCAGCGATCATCAGATCCAAAGCGATCTTTTTGGTTCTGGTTTATTGACCCTCGCGGTACTCGCCATTTTCCTTGGCTGCGCTGGTAAAAGCGCCCAGATTCCCCTGTTTACCTGGCTGCCCGATGCCATGGCAGGCCCCACTCCGGTTTCCGCCCTGATTCACGCCGCCACCATGGTGACCGCCGGTATTTACCTTTGTGCCCGTTTTGCCGATATCCTGGTGCTCTCGCCCATAGCGATGATGGTGATTCTGGTACTGGCGGTGGCGACCGCCCTCTACGCCGCGGTTATGGCGCTCTTCCAATGGGACATCAAAAAGATCCTCGCCTATTCCACGGTCTCCCAATTGGGCTTTATGTTTATGGCGGTGGGCGTTGGCGCCTTCGATGTCGCCCTCTTCCACGTCTTTACCCATGCCTTCTTTAAGGCTGCTTTGTTTATGGGTGCTGGCTCGGTAATCCATGCCCTGCATCACGAACAGGATATTCGTCGCATGGGTGGCCTCGCCAAGACCATGCCGGGCACTTTTTCGGCCATGTTCTTTGGCTGGTACGCGATTATTGGCCTGCCCCTTGGCTCCGGCTTTATGTCGAAGGATCTCATTCTTGAGCGCCTGGTGATTGTGCCGGGCTTTGTCGGCCCGCTTTTGTGGATTGCCGCCCTGGTTGGCGCCTTGCTTACCGCCCTCTATATGACCCGGCTCATGTATTACGTCTTCTGGAGCCCCTCGCGGCGGCAGCACGAACCCGATCCCTTGCCGATGACCATGCTGGCACCGCCGCTGCTGGTAGGTTTCCTCAGTATTGTGATTGGTATTCTTTGGTTTGCCTTGGTACCGGGGGTGAATTTCATCGAGC
>REDX01000009.1 GCA_007695355.1 Planctomycetota bacterium | reverse complement strand
ACACCGCGGCCTTAATCAAATTACCAAAGAAAACGCCGATATAACCGATAATATACATGGCCACGCCAGCGGCGGCGATGGCGAGAATAATCGCGGTGCCATCGTTTTTGCTATTGGAGGAACGCCGCCGCCCACCGGCAAAGTAGAGAGCGCGCATCATAATTGAGCCAATAACCGAAATCATTAAAATACCGTAGAGCAATCCCATAAGGCGAATATTCAGCCGCATATCGCCGTGCAGAATATGACTGAATTCGTGGGCAATGACCCCCTGTAATTCATCCCGGGAGAGGCGCTCTACCGCCCCCCGGGTAACCCCGATTACAGCATTTTCATTACGATAGCCCGCGGCAAAGGCATTGATGCCGTCTTCATCCAGCATGTACACCGGGGGCACCGGGGTGCCCGAGGCCAAGGCCATTTCCTCTACCACATTAAGCACCCGGCGCTCTGCGGCATCGCTGCTGTCGGGGGAAATCAGACGCCCGCCCACCATTTCCGCCACCGCCGAGCCACCGGCATTCAGGGACGCAATGCGCCCCACCGATCCCAGGGTAATAACCACCACCGTGAGTCCGGCGGTGAGGGCAAAAATCCCCGGATGCCACCATTGCATATAGGCAAAGTCGTGTTCGACAATGCTATACACCACCATCGCCACCACATATAAAATAATCACAATGGCGACGATGGCCAAAAGGAACAGCAACACCAGCCGACCGCTGCGTTTACGGGCTAAATCTTGCTCAGAGAAAAAATCCATAACAGCGCTTACCCTTTACTAACGAAATCACCGCTAAATATTATGGCGCAGGAATTAAAAGGACACCTTGACCGCTTCGCGCTCTTCCTCTTTGGTGATTTCAAAATGCTCGGCCAGCTGGAAGTTGAACATACCGCCGATAATATTGGTGGGGAAGGATTCGCGCTTGGTATTATAGGTCATCACGGAATCGTTAAAGGCCTGGCGCGAGAAGGCGATCTTATTCTCGGTGGAGGTCAGCTCTTCGGTGAGCTGCATCATATTCTGATTGGCCTTTAAGTCGGGGTAGGCCTCGGCCAGGGCAAAGAAACGGCCCATGGCGCCACCCAAGGCGGCCTCGGCGCCGATGAGCGCCTTCATATTATCGGGGTTGGCCGGGTCGCCGGCGGTCTTGCTGCTGGCGGCGCTGGCTTGATTGCGCGCCTGAATCACTGCCTCAAGGGTTTCCCGCTCGTGCGACATATAGGCCTTGGCGGTTTCCACCAAATTGGGGATCAGATCATAGCGCCGCTTCAGCTGCACGTCGATCTGGGCAAAGGCATTTTTTACCCGGTTGCGCAGGGCCACCAGGCCGTTGTACATACCGGCGACAATCACCACCACGATGACCAGCAGGACACCCAGGACGATGAGGGCGATTATGAGTTCGCGCATGAGAAACGCTCCTTATTTGCGAGAGTTGAGAGAGGTGAAGAGGAAACGTGAGTAGGTAGCAATAGCAAGGACGGTGCCGTTACCAGCGCTACAATAGAGTCGCTGAAGTCAGCGCAAGCCCTTCGCCTCATGGCTCTTGGCCTTCGGCGGTGCCGCTCTCCACACCCGGCAGGCCTTCCATAAAGGCGCGGCGCTGGCGCAGTTCCAGGCGCTGCTGCTGACTCTCGGCCCGCTCGCGGCGACGCTGGCCCCAAACCAACACCGAGGGCTTATCGGCGATGGCGGTAGCGGCGTTGCTTAAATCAATGGCGATGGCATTGAGATCGGCGGCCAAATCCTCCGAGCGCAAGAGCTGGCCCAGGACCCCGCGGCCTTCGGCCAAATCATGGAGGATATCCGCCAGGGAGGACAGGCTGCGCCCACTATCGGCCAGCAGGGTGTCCAGGCCGCTATCGGGATCAGCCAGGGCTTGATCGACGGTTTCCAGGATCTTTCCCAAGCGCGCCAGGGCCTGCCGACTCTCACCCAGGGTTTCTTCCACCTGCGGCCGCAGGGCCCCCAGGCCCTCGTTCACCTGGGTCAAAACCGCACTCACCTGCTGCAAGCTTTCTTCGGCGCTGGCGTGTAATCCGGTGATGGCTTCATTCCCCCCCTCAAGCAGGCGATCCATGGCATCCAAAATAGTATCCAAACGCTCTTGCCGCTGATTGAGACCGCTCACCAGCAGGGCCCCCTGCTCCATGGTCTCGGCGCCGGCGGCGAGGATGCGGCGAATATTGTTCACGCTCTCCTCCTCCAGCAAGTTTTCGGCGGCGGCCATCACCCCCTCGGCCTGTTGCACCAAGCGGGCCAGGGTGCCGGGATGGGCATCCACTTCGGCGCTGCCATCCTTGGGCAAGGGCGGGCCGGGCTCGCGCCCCGGGCCGGCAAAGGCCAGGTGCGCATCCCCTAAAATGCCCGAGGTGGAGAGTGACAGGGGCGAGGTGGAGGAGATATCAAAGGAGCGCAGGATGTCCATGCGCACCTTAATCGCGGCGCGTCCGGAAAGGTCCGGTTCGATGGCGGCGACGCGGCCCACACGAATCCCGGAAAGGGTGACGGGGGAGCCCACCAACAGGCCCTCGGCATCGGGAAGGTAGGCGCTGACCGCGTAGCGCTGCTCGAAATCCACCCGGTCGCTCACCAAGATCAGAATCACAAAGGCCACCAAGCCTGCGATGAGAAGCAGACCCACTTTGACCTCGAGCCGTGCCGTGGATTCCATAGCGTAGCACTGTAGAGGGAAGAGTCGCCGAGTCCACGCCCAGCCACCTGCCTCGCCAGGGCAGCGCACAGCTGGTCAGGAAGAGGAATGCCCG
>REDX01000254.1 GCA_007695355.1 Planctomycetota bacterium | reverse complement strand
TGGCATTCTAGACGTGCAAAGGCCTCAAACCTGTCTGCCGACGAGCAGGAGAGCCGAAAAAATGCGCTCCTTGCGCTCGGCACTCAGGCGATCGTAGCCCCGCACTGCCTGGGCCATTCGAGGATTCGCCAAAAATTCTTGACGGTGTTTGCCGATGAATGCCCAGTACAAACCGTCTACGCCGTCGCACCAAGGGCCGGCGGACCAACCACCCATTTTCCGCAAATAATTCGATCCGCACAGATAGGGTTTGGTGGCGAAGATACCGCCGTCGGAAAATAAGGCCATGCCGTAGACATTCGGCCCCATAACCCAATCCGCCGAGTCGCAGAAGCCAGCCATGAACCAGTCATAGGCAGCACGCGGGGCTATCTCGCAGAGGGTGAGAGCATTGCCCAGCACCATGAGCCGCTGGATATGATGACACCAAGCACGGCGGCGCACCATGTCTAAGGCATGATCCCAAGGCGGCACACCGGTGCGGCCCTGCCACCAAGCCGCGGATAATTGGCGATGGTGGTGAAAATGATTCGCCTTGGCCTGCTGATCACCGTGTAAAAGATCAATACCACGTATGAATTCGCGCCAGCCAATAATCTGCCGTATGAAGCCTTCCCGACTTGCGAGGGGAGCTGGATGCGCAGCTACCGCCTCCACTACCTCGGCCGGGGTCATTAAACCCAGATTCAAGACCGGCGTTAGGACGCTGTGGAACAATATCTCTTCGCGCTCTGGCAACGCATCTTCATAGGGGCCGAAATGTTCCAGTCGATGATCAAGGAAATCCCGGAACCAGATCAAGGCTTGGCGACGGGTTACCGGCAGCCAGAAATCTTCGACCACCCCAGGGTGATCTGGAAACTGCCTCGCCACCATAGCTTGCACCTGGCGCAAGATCGTGGTGGGCTGTAGCTGCGGCAAGGGGGGCACAGCCATGCCCTTCGGCAGGGGCTTGCGATTGTCGGGATCAAAACTCCAACGCCCGCCTAAGGGGCCGCCAGCCTGATCCAATAACAGACCGAGGCGCTGACGCTGAAAGCGGTAAAAATCAGCGGCATGCAAGCGTCGCCCTTGGGCCCATTGGCTAAAAACCTCATCACTCGTTAGAAAACCTGGGTTAGGAATATAGGATATTTGCCACCCCCGGGCACAGGCCTGCTGCTCAAGCAGGCGACGGAAAAAACGATCTGCCGGCTGCACCAACCGTAGGCAGTCCGCATGCGCTGTCTGCATCTGCTCAGCAAGCACCTGCCAGAAATCCGGACCAGCGGCTGAAGCGGGCAAACGACGATAAAACAGGGGGAAACCTGCTTTCTCAAGCTCTTGCGCGTAATGCCGCATCGCGGCGAAGAACAACACCACCTTATGTTTGTGCACCCGGTGGCGGGTGGCCAATCCCCAGTCCTCAATCATGAGAACCTGGGACCCGGGATCTATGGGCGGCCGGGCAAAGAGTTGATCACCCAAAATCAGATGCAGTGGGGGCATGACGACCTTACGAACGCCTTTTCTCACGGTTGGACTTGTCTCAGCAGACTGCAGCCTATGCTCCCAAACCATGTATGCCAATGCCTCTGGCCCCGTTCTTCCTGGCCCCAACGACCCCTGCTGGTGCGGCAGTGGCCGCAAATACAAAAAGTGTCATCAGCCTAAGGATCGCCTAGCGCTGCTTCAAGGCGGCACTGCGGGACCCCAGGTTGCCAACGGCAGTGCCCCCGTGCGGCCGGGCGTGGTGAGCCCCATGCGCCAGGTCCCCTCGCATATTGTCCGTCCCGATTACGCCGAAAGCGGACGCCCGCAAAGCAAGCGTCAGCAGCCCCTGGTCAAAGATGCGGCAACCATCGCGCGCATGCGCAAGGCTGCCCAGGCGGCGCGCCGGGTACTCAATACCACTCTCGCCGCAGTTCGCCCCGGAATCACCACCGACGAGCTTGACGCCATCGCCCACGAAACCTATCTGCGCGAGGGTGGCTACCCCAGCACCCTCAATTATCACGGCTATCCCAAGTCCATCTGCACCTCGGTAAATGAGGTGATTTGTCATGGCATCCCGGATTCTCGCCCGCTCAATGATGGCGACATTGTCAATGTCGACGTCACTATTTTCCTTGATGGGGTCCACGGAGACTGCTCAGAAACCGTCCCCGTCGGCACCGTCGATGCCGAAAGCCTGGCCCTGATTGAGGCCACCCGCTCCTGCCTCATGGCCGGGATTGGCAGCGTGCGACCCGGCTCCCGGATCTGTGATATTGGTCGTGCCATTGAAGAAGTCGCCGCCGTCAGTAATTACGGGGTCGTTCGCGCCTTTGTCGGTCATGGCATTGGCGAAGTCTTCCACATGGATCCGCAGGTGCCTCATTACTACGACCGCAATGCCAGCACCGTCCTGCAGCCAGGCATGACCTTTACCATCGAACCAATGATCAATCTCGGAACCTGGCGACACCGTTCGTGGCCAGATAATTGGACTGCGGTAACCGCCGACGGTAAGCGCTCTGCCCAATTTGAGCACACCTTGCTGGTCACCGAAAAAGGGGTGGAAATCCTCACCCTGGATCCCAGCCTGCCCCAGCCATTCCCCCACTGATTCCCAGCGTGGAGCCCCCGGATATGAAGCGCCAAACGGATGCCCACCTCGAGGCTCTCAAACAAGAGCTACGGGTGACCATCAACGAGTTGAACCTGCTGCATCACCCGGTTTACCCCGGGGATCCCAAGCGCATCCGTGAGATGGAACTCATGGTCGCCGAGCTTCGCCAAGCCATTGGTGAACGACGCGCACTGCTGAACGCGCCCGCACCAAGCACTCCCCATCCAGGCTAATCACGTGGACGAAGACCGCCTTATCGCCCACGTTCGCGGCCTGGTTCATGGTGATCCAGCAGGCTCCCTCGGCATAGGTGACGATGCCTGCGTATGGACACCAGGGGGAGCCACCTGCCTTTCCGTCGACGGCTTGGTAGAGAGCCGCCATTTCACCAAAGAGACGCCACCGGAGGCCGTTGGGCGCAAGGCCGCCGCCGCCGCCCTCTCAGACCTCGCCGCCATGGGTGCCCGACCAGTGGGCGCCGTGGTTTCCCTGCATTGCCCCACTCATTGGGACAGCATGGCGCTGATGGACGCCTTGATATCTGAGCTCAACCGTCATGGCTGTCACTGCTTCGGCGGCGACAGCACGGGGTCTGATCTCCTGGTCGTCAGCGTTACCGTATGGGGCGAGGCGGTGGAAGGATCGCGCCTGCTGAGCCGCTCGGGGGCTCAGACCGGAGATCTCTTGGTGGTAACCGGAAGCCTCGGTGGCAGCCTCCATAAGGGCCGCCACCTCTGTCCAGAGCCGCGCTTTCCTGAGGGTCAATGGCTGGCCCAATGGCCCGCCACCCACGCCATGATGGATCTCAGCGATGGCCTTGCCGCCGATGCTCCAAAACTCGCCGCAGCAAGCGGCTGCGGCTGCCTCCTGCTTCCCGGGTCGGTTCCCCGACATCCGGATGTCGACGAACATAATGACCCCATACGCCAGGCCCTGTGCGACGGCGAGGACTTCGAACTGCTCTTCGCCATTGAGGCCGCAGCCTGGCCCAGTTTGCAGGTGGAATGGCCCTTCGACACCGCCATCCACAGCGTTGGCTGGCTCATCGAACAAAGCGGCAGCTATGTCGAAGACCCTTACGGCAGGGTGGCCCCCTCGCCCTTTCAAGGATTTAGCCACCGCCCCCGCTGAGAGCCGCCCATGTCCTGCGATATCCTGGTCATCGCCCCCCACCCAGACGATGCCGAAATTCATCTCGGAGCCACCATCGCGGCGCAAATACGTCGCGGGCTGCGGGTGGCCGTGATCGACTGTACCCGCGGCGAATCAGCCAGTCGTGGCAGTCCAGAGCAGCGCCTACGCGAAGCCGAGCAGGCCGCTGAAATCTGGGGTTTGAGCGCCCGCGAGAATCTGGCTCTGCCCGATGGCGGACTCAATGCCCAAGATGGCGAGCAGCGGCGCTGTCTGGTGGCCGCCATTCGACGCCATGCCCCCCGCTGGGTGCTAAGTATCTGCGAACACAGCCGTCACCCCGACCACCGCGCCGCCCATACGCTCAGCCGCGATGCCTGCAAATGCGCCGCAATCCATGGCTATGCCGCCGGTATCGCCGCCATCGCGCCGCCCCAATTGGCTTTTTATGAGGCTGAACTCCCCCTCGTCCCCGATCTTCTCATGCCCGCCAACGATGCCGATGTGGCGATCAAGGAAGCCTGCCTAGACTGCTATGAGAGTCAGTGGGGGAGTACCAGCGGCGGCCCGAATATCGCCATTGCCCAACCTGCTTTCCGTGCCTGGATACGCCAACGGGGTGCACAGTGGGGTTATCACGCTGGTGCCCCCTATGCCGAAGCCTTGATTCGCTACGAACCCTGGGTGGGCGACCGAATTTTCGATCAATAATTGAGCGACCGTCACATTAAATCCTGATTTTGCTCTGATTTTGAACGCTCCACCCCGTAAGATAGCCCAAAAACGCTGAATCAACTGGCAAGATTTGTGCTACCAGGATACATATGATGTCCTGGACTGCCCATGTTGGCACCATTCTCCATCTCCTCGATCCCACCAGCAATCCTCGCCATTGCCTGGATCGCCTATGGGCCGAAGTCGAGGCCTGGGAGTCCATCGATGGCATATGGGTCAGCTGTCTCCCCGGCCACTTGCAACCTTCGGGAACCGTACTGGCCGGGCGCTGCCCAGACAATGCCGACGAAATCGCCAGCCTCGCCTCGCCCTCCACCGCCAGTGTCAATACCGATGGCCTGCCGGTGGTCGCCCGCCAATTGCGTGATGGCAATGTGCCTGTGGCGATCATCCTCGTCAGTCACCATCATCAGCCGCAACCTGCGGGATTCCTCGTCGATGCCCTATCCCGCTACCTCCTAGACCGTCTGCGCTTGCAACTAGAAGCCAGCGAACTGGCTGAGGAAAATCATTACCTGCGCTCTAGCTTAACGCCGCAGGTTATGCAACATGATATTATTACCGTCTCCGGATTGCTGGAAACGGTGATCCGCTCGGCCGTGCGCACCGCGCCCTCCAATGCCACCGTCTTGATCAATGGCGAAACCGGCACTGGGAAAGAACTACTGGCGCGCCTGGTGCACACCCACTCTACCCGCGCCCACAAGCCCCTGGTCACCGTCAACGCCGGCGCCCTTGCCACCCCGCTGCTGGAATCTGAACTTTTCGGCCATGTCCGCGGCGCCTTCACCGGGGCCGATCACGATCGCAAGGGACTCTTTGAAGTTGCTGACGGTGGCACCGTATTCCTTGACGAGGTGGGAGAACTGAGTCCCGAAGGTCAAGTGCGTCTGCTGCGCGTACTCCAAGAACGCACGGTAACGCGCGTCGGCGATCATCGCCCCATCCCCGTCGATGTGCGGGTTATCGCCGCTACCCATCGCGAACTAAGCCGTGAAGTTGCCCAGGGCCGTTTTCGCCAGGATCTCTATTTCCGCCTCAATGTGGTAAGCCTGAATTTACCGCCACTGCGCGACCGGCCGGAAGACATCCCCCTCCTGATCAACCATTTCCTGCAAAAGTTCAACCGTGAGAACTATAAGCAGGTTGATCACGTGCCGCGCAAGGTTCTGGAAATACTTCAGGCTTACCCCTGGCCGGGCAATGTCCGTGAGCTGGAAAACTGCGTGCAAAAGGTGGTGGTGCTCGCTGCCGGCAGTTCATTCTCCGAAGATTTGATTCCCCCCACCATTCGCAGCTACGTCCAACATCCAGGGATAGCCGGAAGCTCCGGTGACGGGGCCATGCTGCAGGTGTCTGCCGACCGCCTGATCCCCGATGATCACATGGAAAACCTCATGCAGGCGATTGAACACTATGCCGCCAGCGCAGGCCCTAATATTAGTCGCGCCTTTAACGAAATCGAACGCCTCTTAATCACTCATGCCCTGGCGGCAGAGCGCGGCGTGAAACTGCGTGCCGCCAAGCGCCTTGGCATCAACCGAGTAACCCTAGACCGCAAGCTGGTGGAATACCAGCTTACCGTTCGCCGCGGCATTGGCGTTCTTGAACGACCGGAAGATCCACCCTTGAGTTGAGGACCGGCAAAAAGGCACAACGGCCTGCCGCCTCAGTGGGGCAGGGCGGCGCAAAGCTTGTCCCCGGGAGCGCCGATCTCCAGATCGGCCAGCAAAAATGCCCCGAAAGGGGTGTTTTTGCGCTGAAAGCATGCCATGCGAAGCTGGCATTCATTTTCCAGACAAGCTTTGAGCCACCCTGCTCAGTGGGGCCTGTTTGGTGCCGCCCGGCTACTCCTCGACCAGGACCGGAGCGCCACCCTCAGCCTCTTCGCCTCTTTCCTCTGGCTGCAATTGGTCAAGCAAGTTTTGCGCTTCAGCTTTTGCTGGCGAATCACTAATGCTCGCCGCCGCCGCCTGCAGGAGGAGAATGGCCCGCTGGTACTGCGTGCGGGCAAAACTGGATATACGATCATCTTCGTTATCTTTGTTTTCCCTCGCTTCGGCCAGCATCAGGCGACCGGCCCAAAATTGCGCCTCGCAGCGCTGGGCGGGCGAGCCGTAGGGCAGGGTATCCAGCTTCAGCAGTTCCATAATCGCCTGCGAACGATCGCCGCCACCGCGGGCTAAACTCACCCCCAAACCAAGGCTCAACTGCGCGCGCTGAGCAGGGTTGTCTTCAACCTGTGTTAGCATGCGCTGAAACTGCTGGGCTGCATCGCGGAATTCGCCTTGATTGAAAAGGAATTGAGCCCAGTAGTTGCCCCAGTGAAACCAGGTGTCTCCATCTCGCGGTGCCAAAGCCACCGAATTAGCGGTGCGGCGGGCTTCATTAATCTGCCCAGCGCGAGCCTGCATGACCGCGCGAATAGCATTGGCACGGAATTCCGGGCCGCGACCAACCGCGGGGTTTTGCGCGCGATAATTAAGCAACTCATCAATTACCGTTTGCGCCTCGGGGTTTCCAATGTGAGCAAGGTTAATGCCGCGTCGATACAGAGCATCTAGCCAAAAACGGTGTTCAGGAAAGGCCCCAGCCAAGGCCGCGAAAGCAGCTGCTGCCTGCTCGTAATCACCGGCGCGCTCCCAAGCTTCGCCGAGATGGTAAAAGCCATAAGCACCCTCCCACTCACGAGTAGCGCCGGTGGCAAGGGCATTGAAACGGGTCGCGGCCTCTTCGTAACGCCCGGCGCGCATATCATTCATACCCGCCTGAAAAAGGCCGCCCTCCATACCGGCGTAACGGATTTCGACCACTTCGCTCCAACGTCGAGTTTGCACATTCGGCTGCGAGGGGGTAATGCGGTATTCAATACCCTCTCGGGTTTCCCGCTCGATAATCGCTGGAAAGGAGTTGCCTCGCAACACCACGCGATCTCGACGCTCTACCGCGGTTAAGGCGGCCGGCAGGAGAAAGGCGGCACAAAGGGTCAGGGCAAAAGCAAGGGTAAGGGTAGCGATGAAATTCGAATGGGTAAACATGCCAAAAACCTTTCACTCAGACAGAGAAACGAGGATCCAAGCAAAGCCGCTATTGCAGACGACTTCCATAACTCCGATATTCGCGCTGGGTCTCAGGATCCAGGCTTTCGTCAGAACCAAGGGCGGTTAACAGGGGGCGCACTCTACGACGGGCCTCACTGCGGACTTCATCAGACCCCCCTCGCAGCACGGCCGCAACCAACAAGGAGTCCACAGCCGCAATGCGATCCCCAGCCTCGAGGTGCATCTTGCCCAATTCCAGGAAGGCCTTACCGCGGTGCTCGGCCGAAATCGGAGCAAAGCGTAAACCCTCAAATAAGGTTCTGGCTTCATCCTTGGCGCCAGTGGCCAGCAGGGCATCACCAAGTTGGCCAGCAATGCGGCCATGGTAATCGGCGGCTGAGGCCACCGGCACCTGAGCGAGCGCATTACGCAGCAGGGGCACCACCTCGGCATGTTTGCCCGCTTGTCCTAAAATCTGGGCCTCACCCAAAGCACCACGAGCAACCGCAATCGCCCCGTGACGGCCACCGAATCGGCTGGCTGCCTGACGCAGGGCGCGGAAGGCATTGGTCGCCTCGGCCTGATTGCCAGCAGCGAGATGAATTTCACCGACCAAAGCCATCGCATCAACTACCTGAACCCACTCAGCATAGCGACTGATAACGGCCTGGGCATCCACCAAGGCGTCGTCAAAGCGGCGCAGACGCTGCAAGGCCTGGGCCCGCTTAAGGTGGGCATCAATCCGGAAAAAGGCGGAACGAGATGAGGTGGTCACCTCCTGCATTGGATCAAGCACATTGGCCCAATTGCGGGAATTAAATGCCCCCAAACCTCGCAGATAGGCCCGTTCTACAGGTGGAATAGGTCCATATTCGACACGCTTCACATCTGCCGTCGGGCGGGAGGTACGGGCGGTCATGCGATCATCGCGCGCCCAAGAAACCTCGCGAAAGCCCTCTTGGATAATGAACACCCCCTCCTGAGGAGGGCCGTTGCGCAAGTAAACCGTAGCGGGCGTAGCTCGGTCTTCAGCAATCACGGGGGACTGGGCTGCTGCCAGGAAAACGAATGACAACAGCGCGGTAAATAAAGTGACATTTCGCATTAGTTGGCCTCCCGAATAAAGAGAACTTCGCCGTCCCGCTCTTCAATACGATAGGGCTTGGCAACGGTCACCCCGGGCAGATCGAAGAGCTCGAGATAGCGCGAACCAATCTCCACCGCGCGATCATCGCGAGCGCGCCAGGGATCGGACATGGGCACGCTGAAATCAGGAGGCGGCGTATTGTTGTCCACCACATGCCGCTGCAGAGTACGATTAATCAGGGATGGGTCACCTAGATAGTGTGCCAACTCCATCACCTGGATACTGGCGACCCAGTAGAGATCGCGGCGATCGGGGTTGCGCCCGGCAATATTACGGAGGCGGGCGGCAATTTCCTGGGCATTGCGGACATCAGCAGGGGGAAGCTTTTCTCCACTTCGCAGAGTATTAAGAGTTCCTTCGATAACCAGAGCCATAAAGGTAGGATTGAGAGGATCATAATCCCAAAGTTCACGAGCCAATGCAACCGCTTCAGGGCCACGACCCAACTGCTGATAGGCATCTACCAGCCAAGAGTCAATTTGAACCGAGTAAGCGAGACCTTGCACCAATTCACGAAAGCGCTCAAACTCGGCCCAAACTCGGTCGAAATCCGAAATCAAGGCACGCTGAGCGCGTAGTTGCTCACCAAACTCATTGGTTCGAGTTAGCGCCATGGCAAAATCACGCTTGACTTCAGGCCAGTCAGACTGTCTCACGTTGGGATCTAACATAATATCACGAAGGCCCGGATCATCGACCAAGAGATCAGGAATCGATCGCGACCCCCGACGCTCCCAAAATGGCCTCAACGCCTGGCGAGCGGAAAAGGTCTCCGCCATTTGAGCAAGCAACCGAGTTGGGTCTTCACGGAAAGCTTGGAGCGTAGCATCCTGCTCGAGGGTTTTCTTATAGCGCTCAAAAAGTGGCACAGCCTGCCGTAAGTCACCCTGACGCCAGTAGGCAAGGGCGACAGAAAGAATCACCGAGGCCTGGGTATCATCACCAATTGGGAAAATACGGGCAAAGTTGAGTTCTGCCTCGCGCGTCATTTCGCGGAAGGTGTCCTCTTCAAATTCAGCAAAGCCATCACTCTTGGCATCCACATTTTGCTGGAACCAATTGGTTTGCACCCGTACCGCATTGAACAGCGCAGCAATCTGGCGGCGATTACCGTGAAAACGCTCAACCAATTCCGGCCAGCGCTGGACCAAGCGCTCGTACACCGCCACCGTATTGGTATACAAGGGCCACAGCTCCAGCATGAGATTGGGGTCCTGGCGCCTGGCTTGATCGCGGGTATTGGCCACCGCCACCCGATAGGCAGAACCGCTCAGGTAATTGAAAAGCTGGCGGTTAAGCTCGCGATCATCTTGTAAATTGCGCCAGAAATCGAGGTCAAGTTTGCGTAAAACGGCATTATAGTCGGCGGCCTGGAAGAGGGTGGCCACCTCGACGGTGGTCAGGAAACGCCAGAGGTTTTGCACCTCACCGGCCTGTCCCTCAGGTATCGGGCGTTCACCCTCAATCATCGGCTCGACTTCGCGGCGCAGGGCCGTCAAGGCTTGATCCATGCGCTGCTGAGTTTGATCGAGAATCTGCTGGGACGCATTGGCATCGCGGCGCTGATTGAGCTCCGCATAGAGCATACGAGCACGAGCGCCAAGCACGCGCAACCGCTGATCGGGCTGGTTGCGCTCGTAGCGCTCTAGCGATTCGGCAGCGCTGCGGAAATCCCCTTGCTGCAGGGCGATGACAAAGGCATTCCAATCCAAACCCTCTTTCGCCCGGGCTGGATCAAAAATGCGCAAAAGATCGATGGATCGCCCATAGGCATCGCGGGCCGCCGAAGTTTGCGAACGAGAACGCAGGCGCTGGGTATAGGCGAAGAGGTCACCGGCCAGGCGCTGCACCAATTCACCACCAGGGCTCAGTGTCTCGCCGCGGATCCAGGGGTTACCACCCAGATTACGACCCCGCTGCCACATCGGCCGGAAACGGTTGAGACCCTCCTCCGCGACAACGATTGCCTCAAATAAAAGGCCCCGATCAAAAAGGGCAAAGGCATAGGCCTGGTAGACCTGGGGGGCCAGAGTGAGGAACTCTGGATCCGAAGAAGCCGGCAAGCCCAGCAGGGCATTGCGCAAAGCCACGAGAGCGTCCATGTACATACTATTGGCGACTTCCACATCGGTGGAATTCCGCGCTTCGCGGCGTAACTCAGATGCCAAGCTTAACGCAATATTGGGATCCTCAGGCGTGGGTAATGCCGCCCAGCCACTGCTGCCGCCGCCCTGCTGCGGGAAATAGGTGAGCCAGAAACGAGAATTAGCAGCAAAGAAATTATTTGAACGCTGCAACTCAACGAGCAGGGGATTCACCCGCGACATTTCCTCACGGGCGTGGAAAATACGCGCACCAAGAATCTGTAGGGCGCCTACCGCTTGCTGACGGGATTGATCGCGGTGGTTCAAAGGACTGGGTGAGCGCGAACGAAAATCATCCCAAATTCTCGCCGCTTCATCCAAGGCGCGGCTGGTGCCCATGGCCAAATGCCAGAACATAAGATCGGCCCAGGCCTCATATTTAAGAATCGTCAAACCTTCTTGAAACTGGCGAGGGAATTGGCTGAGATCAAGGTCAATAACCCAGTAGAAAGATCCACGAACATCATCATAGGTAACATGGCTGATCGTCCCCAGATCTGGGCGCCGTTCATTAAGTCGAACAGCCTCTGAAAGGATCACTGCCATGCGATGCTTGAGTAGCGGGTAAACGTCGGCGTAGCTCCAATCCCAGTTAGCAAATTCTTCGGTGTGCTCTTTCAGCTTGGCATGCAGCCAGGGTTCTACCACATCACGGGCCAGGGATGGGCTCAAACCAAATTGGGCGCCGCGCTGCACGATTTCGCGCAGGGCCTTGTACGTGGTATAGAATAAATTGGCATATTCATAGCGCAGGAGCACTGCCTGCTGGAAAATCTCCTGATACTGCCGACTATCGGGCTCGAAGTCCCAACTGCGTTCGACCTCGGGCTCAAAGGCCTTCACTTTATCGTAGGCGGCTTTAAGGGCCGTATCGGCGGTGCGCAGTAGGCGCTGCAGGCGAGCCTGGAACTCACGCTGCCGCTCTTCGGTAAAACGCACCAGGGGCGGCGGCGCATGCGGATTGAGATCGCGGAGAATAATATTGACGAAACGCCGAAGATCGGCGTCACCGGCACCCTCCACGAGGATCCGCACCGGCTCGGGCAGTTGCGCTAGGGCAGCTTTCAATTCAGATTGCAAGCGCTGGTATTCCTCTTCCAAGGGACCAGCCACCGCCGCCGGTGCCGCGGTGCGAAAGAAATCGGTGTATGCAAAGCGTAAACCTTTGTGATGCCAATTGGCATCAGGATAATTCGCTGAGGCGAAGCGCTCTATGGCACGCTCAGCCGGCAAGCGCATCCCTGCCTCGACGAGATCGCGAATAGTTTGGAAATGCACATCCCGCTCGTCGGCGGTGGCCGCGAACAGTGGCATCAGACTGCCAGCTACCAGCAACATGCTTGGAACCAGTTTCTTAAACATTGCTATCTCCCCCCGTCTTTACGGGATCAACGCACAACCCGCCGCAGCGTTCATCGCGACCGGATGCCCTAGCCGCCACGGGCGACAGGGCGGACAATTAGCCAACGAGAGTCCACGTATTTCTCGAAGACCATTATGGCTCATCAGTCTGAGGCCGGAGGTAGTATGGGCAGCCAGCAAGGGTGCCCAGGAGAGAAGGGCAGGTGTGGCAAGTCCTGTGTGGCATACTCCGTCGCAGCACGGTCAGTTTGACGCATCGAAGCCCGCCCTCCAGAAAGCGCTAGGGCGCCTCACGATGATCTCCCGGGGCATTGCGTAAGCCACTGATGAAAAGCTATTTAAGGATCAAGCGGAGGCGCCCCTAGGTCCCCCGACAGCGGCGGCCGCAGGATCTCCAAACCAGCGGGCAGGCGAGCCGAACCAGGGAAGCCCTGGGCCAAGCGCTGGCGCAGGTGATCATCGGCAGGGAGAGCGTAAAGCACCACTCTTCCCTGGGCGATGCCTCGCACCAAGGCCGCCACGGTGGCCTCCGCCTCACTGACTGCAGCCGAACTCTCTCCAGGATGGGTGAAGGAGCGCCATCCCAGGCGCTCTTGCTGGCCATCATGCCACCACACCAAGGCCCCGGGGGGCCAGGAGCGGCCACTAAGATCCTGCCAAACCAATAATTTGCCCTGACCCCGGCGGCCAAGGCTGACAATGTCGGAAGACCACTCTTCCAAACTGGCGGGACGCAGCAGTTCTGGGGTTGGTGCCGACGCGGTGGAAACCGGCGCAATGCGCAAATCAGCCGCGTGGAAAATCCACCGCCCGGCAATGATCAGCGCCAAAAGGGCCACCCATACGGCAAAGTGCATGGCGAGGGAACGATTCATCCCTGAAACCTGGGCCCATGGCCCCGGTCCCAAGGACCGGGGCCTGGTTTCAGCTTAGGTATCACTGATTAGGCATCACTGAGATAGGCGACGCCGGGCAGGGTCTTGCCTTCCAGCAATTCCAGGCTGGCACCACCGCCGGTGGAGGAGTGGCTGACCTGATCCTCAACCCCGAACATCTTGGCCGCGGTGGCAGTATCACCGCCGCCAACGATGGTCGTGGCCCCCTTGGCAGTGGCCCCGGCAACTGCCTCGGCCATCGAGCGGGTGCCACCCTGAAAAGGCCGCAGCTCAAAGACGCCGGCGGGGCCATTCCAGACCACGGTCTTGGCACGCAGAATGACTTCTGAAAACAGCTCGCGACTGGCCGGGCCGCAGTCCAAACCTTCAAGCTCATCGGGGATGCCTGCCTCGGCGCTGGCGCTGCCAACGGTGGCGTCTTCGCTGAATTTATCCGCCGTAACGAAATCCACCGGCAGGTGTATCTTAACCCCTTTGGCTTCAGCTTTTTTCAGCAGATCTGGGACGATTTCCGCGCCCTTGGGATCAAAGAGGGATTTGCCAATGGCCATGCCCTGGGAGACTTTGAGGAAGGTGAAAGCCATGCCGCCGCCGATAATCATTTCATCGACCTTCTCCAGCATGCTATCGATGAGCTGAATCTTATCCGCCACCTTGGCCCCGCCGAGAATGGCAAGGAAGGGACGATCGGGGTTGTCGAGGGCGCGGGAGAAGTACTCCAACTCCTTCTTCATTAAAAAGCCACTGGCGCGCAGGGGCAGATCAACCCCCACCATGGAGGAGTGCGCGCGGTGAGCGGTGCCGAAGGCGTCATTAACGTAAATATCGCCAAGCTTGCTTAAGGAGGCGCGGAAGGCGGCAACCGCCGCCGCATCGGCCTTGATGCTGGTGCCGTCTTCCTGCTTGGCCTTGCCCTCTTCCTCGATGTGGAAGCGCAGATTTTCCAAGAGCACGACGGAGCCTGCGGCGAGATTAGCGCAAGCGCTCTCTACCGCCGGACCAACGCAGGAATCCAGGAAGGTTACCGGCCGGCCAAGGAGCTCCTGCAGCTTGGCCGCCACTGGGGCCAGGGAGTATTTGGCCACCGGCTGGCCATTGGGCCGGCCGAGATGACTCATGAGCACCACGCTGGCACCCTGATCAAGGGCGTATCGGATGGTGGGCAGGGCAGCATCAATGCGGGCGGTATTGGTGATCACCCCATCTTTCATGGGGACATTAAAATCGACGCGAATGAGAACGCGCTTGCCGGCGAGATCGACGGCATCAATGGCGAGCTTGGCCATGGGAATCCTTTCCAGATAGGGATAAAACGGTGAGATAATAGTGAGCACAGCACCCAGACGAGGACGAAGCCTGGTCATCGCCAGCACCTGCGGGCAAGGATGGTCCGCATCGTCGGCCAAGGGCAAGCCCCCGCTCCCCTGCAATTCCACAAAGCCTCAAGGAAATCGTGATTTAGCTTGGGGAGAGGCGAGAGCGGTAGTCTTGGAGGCGGGCTTGCTGTTCGCTGCTGACCTGGGGGTATTGGGGATCGATTTCCTCGAGCGCATCGATAATCGCCTGGGCGACAACGAGGCGCGAAAACCATTTATTATCGGCGGGCACCACAAACCAGGGAGCGTGAGGGGCGGCAGTGGCGCGGATGGCCGATTCGTAGGCCTTTTGGTAACTGTCCCAGTGGCCGCGCTCGCTGACATCGGAGGATGAGAATTTCCAATTGCGGGAAGGATCGTCGATACGCCGAAGGAAGCGACTGCGCTGCTCTTCATAGCCAAGATTGAGGAAAAATTTACGAATAACCGTGCCATTGCGAGCGAGATGCCGTTCGAAGTCGGTAATCGATTCATAGCGTTCCTGCCACAGACGCCGGCCCTTGGGCACTACCGGCAGACGCTGAGCCTCGATAATCTCGGGGTGCACCTTGGTAATCAGCACCTCTTCGTAATAAGAGCGATTGAAGATGCCAATATGGCCGCGACGGGGCAAACGACAGATGGTGCGCCATAAAAAATCATGGTCTAGTTCCTCGTCGCTGGGTTTTTTGAAGGAATGAACGCTGCAACCCTGGGGATTAATCCCAGACATGACATGCTTAATGGTTCCATCTTTGCCAGCGGCATCCATTGCCTGAAAAACTAGCAGTACCGACCAACGGCCTTCGGCATAAAGGCGGTCCTGCAACTCGGCGATCCGTTTCACCCCATCAGCGAGGAGCTTACGCGCTTCCTTTTTGCCGGAGATCTTGGCGGTATCGCCACTCTCGCAGCGCTTGAGGGAAAAGGTGCGTCCGGAATCAATACGATAATCATGGGCAAGGGATCGCGGCATGGAGTCTCCTTCATTCTTGGGCAAGGTCACTAAGAGCATAGCGACTGCCCGCAGACAGCACAACCCCAACTCACGGGAAGCGATACCAGCGGCGAATAAACCATTCGAGGCTCAGTAGGCCAACCACCGCAGCGAGCCACCACCAGGAATCCCAGAGGGAGGTAAAGCTTTCGCGCTGGCGCTCTCGAGAAAGCACCGGCAAGGCACGAACCAAATCCTCTGCGCTGGCGAAGGCGCGACCGCCAGTTCCGGCAACCAATTGATCCATGGCCACGGCATCAAAGCGGGGATCGCGCAATTCGAGGCTGGGCCGCTGGACCACCAAACCTCCCGGTGCGACTTCGGCGGGGATAAGTCCGTCCACCATGGTCAATCGCCAGGTTCCCGGACCTGGAGCCGATACCGAGGCTCGATATCCGGAAAGACCGCCGTCAACCTGGGTCACTTCCACCAACTGGCGCTGCTCATCCTCGCGCAGTAATTCCACGGTTACCACCCCAGGCAGGGCCTCGACATCATAGTCGCTGCCCAGCGGCAGTACCGAGAGGGCGAAGGTTTCCCCGGGGCCAACCCGATACGGCGAGGCATCAATGCGCCAGCGGCGGGCGCCCGAGGCGCGGGCGCGACTGGCAAAGCGCAGGATTTGGGAATGGAAACGATGGAGATAGGCATCGCCCACATTGCGCCGCCAGCGCCAGGTGTCATCCACGGCAATAAGGACTACCGTGCCATTGCCAAACTGGGCTGAGACCACTGCCGGGCGCTCGGCCTCGTCTTCCATCCATACCCGGGCCAAATCGCGCACGCCATCAATACGGGCAATGCGGCGCAAATAGGGCAGTTGCGACCAGTCGGTATCACCGGGCTCAAAAAGGGCGGATTCACGAGCCAGGGCCGTTCGCCGCAGGCTCAGCGTGGTATCATCGAGATAACTGGCCCGCAGTTCGGCAACCGGCGGCAGCGTCACCGGCAAGAGGCTTCCCAGCTCTTCATGGTGAAAGAGAGCAGTGCTACCGGTTTCGCCGGGGATCCACACTAGACCCGCACCATTTTCACGCACGTGGGTAACAATTGCCGATTGCGCCTGGGCGGTGAGGGCCGAAGGCGCAATATCGCCAATAATAATCACATCGTAATCACGCAGGGCGCTCATCGTGAAGGGCAGCTCGCTGGGCCCCGAAGGCGACCAGCGCCGCCAACGACCATCGGCGAGATAAGCATGGACATCGACGCTATGGTCGCGGCGCAGAGCGACTTGCAAAAAGCGCATTTCATAGCGCGGCCGATGGGCCAGCATGAGTACCTGGAGACGACGAGTGCTGACTTCGACTTGACGGCTCAATTGCGTGCGCAGCTCTCCCTGCTCTACGCTGAAGCGAAGCTCGCGGGTCCCCTCCTCGCCCAATACCACTTCTAGTCGCTCTTCCAGAGCGTAGGACTCCGGTCCTTCTTGAAAACGATCGGGTTCTATAAGCGATTCGGCCACTACTTCCTCGCCATCGCGTACCACCACCCGTAAAGGCTGGGTAGCATCAAGGCCGCGGGCGCTTAGCCGCAGAGTAAAAGGTTGGCGCTCGCCAAGGGCGATGGTGGGGCTGCCTTCCACTTCTTCGACGACTAATTCCGGATCTATGCTGGTGCCGCCAACGCCCAGGGCCCAAGCCGAAAGATCCAAGCGACGCAGGCCATCGGCGGTTACATCCAGACTAGAGCCATCGGTGACGCGAAAATCAGACAGCACGAGCAGCAAGTCAGCGGGGTGGGCGCGGGCGGCACCGAGGATCTCATCGCCGAGGGGCGAGCGCGAGCCCACCGCACTCGCCTCGCTGATGCTCGCCGCTTCAATGGGCCCCGAAACGCCGCCAATGGCCCGCCATTCAGCCTGCGCTCCTAACTCGGGCAGGCGTTCGGCTAAGGCCTGATAAAGGTCCCGGGCGGCGAGAATGCGGGGCTGATCCTGGGGGCCATCGGCCCGCGCCATGGAGGCCGATGCATCGACCAACACCAGAATACGGCCGGGGATGATATGGTTGGAAACACTGCGCCAGGCCGGGCCACAGAGGGCGAAAATAATCGCCACCAGGGCCAGGGCACGGCAACCACGGACCAGGCGCCCGGGGGCCCCGGCGGGGGCCGGCCCATAATGACGCCAAGCCCACCAAGCCAGGAGGGCGCAGGCCAGCAGGGCGAGGTAGAGATGCCAGCCGGCAGCGTACTGAAAAATAAAATCCCGTTGGCCTTCAGCGCCCATAGGTTCTCCCGGCCCAGGCGGCAAAGGCGCCCTCAGCTAACAGCAGGCCCAGCAGGGCGAGAAGGATCCACAGCGCCCAGTCCCGGGATCCCTGGGCAGCGTCAATAACCCCAGTGTCACTCCAGGCCTGGGTGCCGGGCAAGGCGCGAAGAATGCCCTCTTCAACATTTGGTAGCACCACTAGGCCCGGGACCGGAGCAGGGTCTTCGGCATAATCCGGGTGCTGGTGGTCTACGGCCCACCAGCCAGGGCGCAGATTTGCCGGCATCGTCGGATCCAGCTGCCGCCGCTCGCCGCCGCGCATGAGCTGCCACGGGCGGTCTGGGCGGGTGCCACTCTCCAACTGCCAGGGTCGGTCAACTCGGGCGCTAAGCCGACGCACCGTGCGCACCACCCACTCAGGGAGGGCGCCAGTGGTGCGGAAGGCTGTATCTCTGGCAACGCCATCAGCCTCAACAATAATCCAGCCACGCCCATAAGGAAAAACCCCGATCACCGTGCTTTCCCCGGCCGTAAGCAACGATTCCAGGGGACGATCTTCATCGCGAGCGCGCAAGGCTCCCCAGCTTTCAACCACGGTGCGGGCGAAATTGGTATCGAGGTCGGCCTCGCCAGAATGGAGCCGGCCCGAGGCGGCCCCCTCAAGGTGCTCTACACGGGCGGCTACGACCTCGGCCAGCCGAGGGTCGGCCTGCAATATCGACCAGTCGGCCCACACCAGCCCCCCCTCGCCGATCCACTCGAGAATGGGCAAAGAAAGCGGCGCGCGCTCGCGCAGGACCAACAAACCACCAGGGCTCGGCAAGGGCGTTGCTGCGACTGCAGCAGGACTCAACTGGCGGTAGTCAATGCGCGCCGGATCCGCTTCCAAGGCGGTGTCGACAAAACTCGGCTGGTCTAGCACCCCAAAGACCTGGAGGCCAGAGCGCACCCGCAGGGGATATTCCACAACATTATCAGCGCTCAAACCCTGATCGACAAGTTCGAGGCGAATGAGATACTGGCCGACTGGCAGCGGCGGCACATCCAAGGTTAACCAGCGACCTTGCCCATCGTTCTCACTGCCCTGCAGGCGGACTAACTCCGGGTTGCCCTGGTTAATCTGCAGCCAGCCCTCCTCGCTTTCACCAAGGATGCGCAGGCGCAAACGGCTAGGCCGGCCGGGCAAAGCGTCAACTGGGGGCTCGACGGCAGTAACCAGGGCATTGGGCCCATCATCGCCCAAGCGCAGACGGTGCACGGCGCTGGCCACCGGGTTTAACACCTCCTCCACCGCCTCGCCGCGGTCCTGGCGAAAGTCAGAAATGAGGAGCACCACCGAGCGCGCTGGCACCGCGTCCAATAAGCGCTGCTCCTGGCTTTCCGTGGCAGCGGCATCGAGGCCGCCAGCCATGGTGTCCACCTCTAGGCCTTCGAGCACCCGCAGCGCTTCGGCCCAACTTCCGCGATGCCGGGGAAGAACGCTTTCACCAACGGTAAGCACCACCACCTCGGCAAAGGGCGGATCGAGGGTTTCCCACTCAGCCGCAAGGGTGGAGAGCGGACGGCCAGAAGCGGTCTCGCCCATGCTCGTGCTCATATCCACCACCAATACTAGACTGCCACCGCCACCAAGGCCGCTGATCAAAGGACGGGCCACTGCCAAAGCGATGAGGGCAACCGCTAAGCAGCGCAAAAGCAGAAGGAGAAAATTGGTGAGCCGATAGCGGCGCTGGGCTTGGACCACCGCCGCCGCCAGCCAAGCCATGGCCGCCCAATCCCGGGGACGGGGACGCTGACGCACCAGGAGGTGGATCAAAATAGGCAGGGCGATGGCAGCGAGGCCCAATAGGGCGAGGGGACTCACAAAGCCCATGACGCCCCCATAGAACCTGTAAGACTTCGCTGCGGCTCAGCAAAAGCCTGTGATAGCCGTGCAAAGACCGGTGCGAATCCCGTTAGCACACATGTCGCCGCCACCGCTTATGACTCCTCTGAGAGCCAGTCTGGCAGACCTGGAAACATCTCCTGAGTTATCGGGGCCTGGGAAGCGCCACTTCCACTGGCAAGCAGGCGATCGATAAGTCCTTTCAACTCCTGAGCCAATTGGCCCATCGAGGGAAAACGATCAGCTGGTCGTTTCGCCATCATACGGTGGATCAGGACCTCGACATCCGGATCAATGGACGCGTGTTCAGCACGAAGGGAGGGCGGCGGCACGGTTCGATGCTGCAGCATAATCTCAAACGGGGATTCGGCCTCAAAGGGAAGCTGACCGGTGAGAGCAACAAAAGCCGTGCAGCCTAAGGAATAGACGTCAGAACGTACGTCAAGCAGAGCGCCTTGACATTGTTCAGGGCTCATAAAAGCGGGGGTGCCCACCCGCATTTTGCCCTTGTCCGCTTCGCCGGTGCTGACGCCGATATCGGTGGCGAGTCCAAAGTCGCTGACCTTACAAACGCCATCCTTGGTAATCATGATATTATCGGGCTTCACATCGCGATGGATAATGCCATTTTGCGCCGCCGCATCCAATCCGAGAGCTGCCTGACGGATGATTTCTAAGGCTTCAACCTGTCCCAAACGGCGACGGCGCTGCAAGAGTTCGGTGAGATCAGAGCCATCAATAAACTCCATAACCATATAATAAATGGCAATGGTAGGATCCTCACCAAAATCATAGACATGAAGGATATTGGGGTGGTTCACCCGCGCCAATATCTTCGCTTCGGCTTCTAACTTGGCAATAAATTGAGCATTACCCCGCAAACGTGGACTCAGCACCTTAAGCGCAACTTTGCGCTCTAAACTCAGTTGCAGGGCCTCATATACCGAGCCCATGCCTCCCTCGCCAATCTTACGCTCAATCCGCAAGCCACGCAGTTCGCGACCCACCAAAGGATCTTTCTGCGAACGCCAGAGACGCTGACTATCGGGCTTATCAGCAGGCGCGGCGACACGATCGCGGGTTGCGGCCGGCTCTTTCCAATCCTGTGGTGGCGGGACGGGAGTCGACGGTGACTTGGCAGGGGCCTGGGCAAGGGCATCCCGATCCGCTTGATCTTTGGCATCGCCGGGAGCACGATCATCACCGGCGGCCAAATCATCGAGCAAGCCCCAACCGGCAGCAGCCTTGGAACCAGGGCTGTCTGAAGGAGGCGGAGCATGGGGGTCTAAGGTCCGCGAGACGACATCGGATACCCGCAGCCGCGCCCGCGAGCGCACTTGAGATTGCTGAACCTCTGGGGTCGGCTGCGCAGCTGGCCCCGGCGGCTCCATCGCCGGGGTCGTTTGCACCGGCGGCAGTGGACGCAGTGCCGGCGGCGGCACCAAAGGGGTCCTCATCGTTCCCGACAGTCCCTTCACCCGGTCCGTTGGAGCGCTGCCGCCAACCCCGCGATCCCGACGCGGCACCCAGCGGTGACCGCAGTGGGGGCAGGTCACCTGGCCAACCCGGCCATGACGCAATTCCACCGAACGATGACAGCGGGGGCAACGGATGGTAATGGGCGGCACGGAATTTTCGCGGCGGCTTAGTGGCCGCCCTCCAAATAGCGTTCCGCCTCAAGGGCCGCCATACAGCCCATGCCAGCTGCGGTGACCGCCTGGCGATAGGTGGTGTCACGAACATCGCCGGCAGCAAATAGGCCGGGCACCGAAGTCCGACAACCGCCCTCGACTTCGATATATCCGGAACTATCCAACTTCACTCCAGTGTCTTTGAGAAAGCTGGTATTGGGGGTGTGGCCAATGGCCATAAACACACCCTTTACTTCCAATTCCCGCTCTTCACCGGTTTCAGTATTGGCCAAGGATACCGCCCGCATCTTACCAGCATCATCGGTGAGATAGCCCTTGAGCACGGTATTCCACAACGGCTCAACTTTTTCCTGTCTCAGCACCCGATCGGCCATCACCTTGGAGGCGCGCAATTCATCACGGCGATGGATCAGGTACACCTTGCTGGCAAACTTGGTAAGAAAGGTGGCCTCTTCAGCGGCGGTATCACCACCGCCAATCACGCAGACCGGGACGTTCTTGTAAAAGGCGCCATCGCAGGTGGCACAGGCGGTAAGGCCCGTCTTGCGTCCTGTGCCATCAAGGAATTCCGCTTCACCGGGCAAGCCCATGTAGCGAGCGCTGGCACCTGTGGCAATAATCACGCTGCGAAACTGGGCGCTCTCCTCTTGCCCCTGGTAGAGATCATTCCAGGTGAGGGTAAAGGTGCCGTCATCGTGGCGATTAATCTTGGTGACCATGCAGCCCATCTTGACGGTGGTACCAAAGCGCGTCGCCTGCTGCTCCATGCGCGACATTAACTCCGGCCCCATAATCCCTTCCGGAAAACCAGGGAAATTCTCGACATCGGTGGTAGTCGTCAGCTGTCCGCCGGCCTGTTCGCCGGTAAAGAGAACTGGCTCAAGATTGGCGCGGGCATTGTAGATGGCGGCGGTGTAACCGGCAGGGCCAGAACCGATAATAGCGACCTGATGCATGGCGGAAAAACTCCTGACGGCAGCCCGAATCCGTCTGGGAGATTCAGGCCGGACAATGATCCGGGAAATCAGACCCGCTCAGACTCGGGCCTTCCAGCTGACCAATATAGGAGCCGAGGGCTGCTGCCAAGGGCGGAATGCGTAGCCCATGTGGCGCCAAGGCGGCGCAAAAACTGGCATGATCTCTCCCTGCGCGGTATTCTGGCTGACGACTTGGGGGGCAGAGATAGCGCTGCATCAATGGCACGCCGTCCTCCACCAACAAAACCCCAAGGTAATAGAGGTGGCGCTGGCGCTGACGCAGGCTCGCCCCCAAAACCTTGCGCCACCGACCCGCCCTATCGCTCACCGCCACATCGCCATGCCCGCGCACGCTTGCCGGCGGCCCGCCGCAGGCGGCAATGGCCTGTACCACGGCATGGGCAATGGCGCAAAGGCAAGCATCGCCGAGCAAGCTTTGCTGGGGTAGCCGACGGGCAATCACCAGCATTCCGGGAGCCAAGACCACCGCCCCCCCACCACTCACCCGGCGATGCATGGGAATCCCATCCGCGAGGGCCTGCTCTACCAGTACCTCACGCCGCAGTTGCTGATGACGGCCGATGACAAGGCGCACATCGGCCGGCTCAAAAATACGCTGGGGGGGGCAGTTGTGGTCGAGAATGCTCTCGCCCAAAGGGTCTTCCGGACCCCCCGGATTCGGACTAATGAGATCCGGATCCGGCTCGACAAAACCGGCCACCGAGCCTGCCACGGCGCCAACTACCTTCCCGGCCCGAAGGCCGGCAGCAGCGGACAGGGCACGGCGAACTAGCCCTTGATTTCAGGTTGCGGCAGGCAGAGACCGTAGGCGCCAAGGGCGGTGGAAAGCTCTTGCACCGCGCTTTGTCCAGACCCAGGGACGCGGTAAAGCTGGACATCGTTATAGCCCAGGAGGTCACCGATCTTGGCGATGCCGAGACGCTCAAGCACCTGCACTGTCTTCGACGACAATTCCATGCGATCGATATTCTCAGCCAGGGTCTTCTGGTCGGCCTTATTGAGGCCGCGCTCATCATCATCGCGCAGGTAACCCAGACGCAGACCGCGGGCTTCCAGCATTTCCTGCACCTCTTTAAGCGAGGTTTCGCCGAAATTCTTATAATTCAGCATTTCGGTTTCGGTAATCGACACCAAGTCGCCAAGGGTGAAAATATTCATCTTGGCTAGGCAGTTGCGGGAGCGCACCGAAAGTTCGAAATCATTGACCGGAGTCTTGAATATGCTGGCCTGCTGCTCGCGCTGGCGCTCTTCGCGCTCGTCGTAGTACATGGTGCGCGAAGCCTTCGAATCACGCAGTAGCATGCGCGCCCGCTCATTCTGAGGGTTATGCGCCAGCACCTGGCGGAAGCAATCAATGGCGGCATTCGATTCACCGCGCTCGTCATAGAGAATGCCGAGATTAATCACCCCAGGCAGATAGGGCGGATTCGCATCCGAGCAGACCAAGTAGTACTCAATTGCCATGTCGTCATCGCCAATGCGATCAAGTAAGACACCCAATTTGAAAGCGGCATCAACGTGCTCGGTGTCCTGTTCTAAGGCTGACTCATAGAGGCTAATCGCGCGCTCGGTGTTGCCCTGGGACTCTTCAAGGCGGCCACGCAGGAAATTGGCATCGGCGCTATCGGCAAGATCTTTAATAATGGCTTCAGCATCATCATAGCGATCGGCATCCAAAAGGACGCGGGCCAATTCAATACGGGCGTCCTCGCGCTTGCTGCCCGCAGCAGTGAGCAACTTCACCGCATCATCGGTCTCATTGATGGCCGCATAGGCCAATCCTAGGACCGCCTTCGCCAAGGGATCGTTGGCACCGGACAACTGTTCATCAACGTCACCGATGAAATCAAGGGCGTAGGCAAGGATCGCTTGACGCACCTTATCTTCAACCACGCCAGACTTATAGGCATCTGCCAATAACTGGCGGTTATGGGAGCTCTGTTCAGCAACCCGGCGAATCTGACGCACTTGACGCAGCTCAAGCGCGTCAGCGGAGGTGAGACAGGAAGCGATTTCAGGCAAAGTTGCGGTGGCCATAGGGCTCTCCCGGTCGAGAAAAGGAAGGGGTCAAGGGCACTGTCGGGGGGCGGGGAGGGTAGGATGCCGCCCGCGCAGGTCAAGGCTTGCGCCCTAGCAGAGCTTTAGCCGTGATTGAGGGCCTTGGCAAGGCGGCGGAGGAGCTCTTCCACCTCTTCGGCGCTAATGACGAGGGGCGGGGCCAGGCGCAGGACCTGGTCGCCGGCGGTGCCAACGATCAGGCCCTCGGCGCGGGCGGCGGCGGCCAGGGGCCCCGGGGCGGTATCTAGGGCGACGCCCTGGAGGAGGCCGCAGCCGCGCACTTCCCGGCAGCGCCCGGCAAAGAGTTGACGCAGGCCAGCCTGTAGTTGCTCGCCGCGCTCCCGCACCTGCTCAAGGAATCCGGGGCGGGTGAGCTCGGCGAAGACGGCACAGCCGGCGGCGCAGGCGAGGTAGTTCCCGCCAAAGGTGGTGGCATGGGTGCCCGGCTTCATCAGGGCGCCCAACTCCCGGGTGGTGACCATGGCGCCAATGGGAACCCCACCGCCCAAGCCCTTGGCCAGGGCCATGGCATCAGGCTGCACCCCCTCGCGCTGATAGCCAAAGAGGTGGCCAAGGCGGCCGCAGCCAACCTGCACCTCGTCGAAGACCAGGAGGCAGCCGTGGGCATCGCAGAGCTCGCGGGCGCGGGCGAGGTAGCCGGGCGGCGGGAGTCGGACCCCGCCCTCGCCCTGCAGCGGTTCGAGCCAGAGGGCGGCGCAGTCATCGTCGATAACGGCGGCCAGGGCCTCGACATCGCCGTAGGGCACGAAGGTGACCTCGGGCAAGGGGGCGAAGGGCTCGCGGTAGGCGGGATTGGCGGTGAGACAGAGGGCGCCAATGGTGCGCCCGTGAAAGCCGCCCTCGGCGGCAATCAGACGGGTTTTGCGCCCGCCGTGCTGAACATTTCCCCAGAGCCGGGCCAGCTTATAGCAGGCCTCATTGGCCTCGGCGCCAGAATTGCAGAAGTACACCTGCTCACCAAAGCTGTGGGCACAGATTTGCTCAGCAAGGGCCTCTTGCAGGGGGTTATGGAAGAGATTGGAGGTGTGGATCAGCACCCCGGCCTGCTTGGCGATGGCCGCCGTCAGGGCGGGATGGGAGTGACCCAAGGCATTGACGGCAATTCCCGAGAGGGCATCTAGATAACGGCGCCCGGTTTCATCTTCAAGCCAGACTCCTTGGCCGGCGACCAGGCGCAGTTCGCTACGCTGATAATTTCCGATGAGATGCTCTGCTGTCATGGCTGGCAGTCTCGAATAATGCGGCCGTAAGGCAAGCATGCTCCCCCTCCGGGCCACCCACACACCGACGGCGGCTAAGCTGGCACCAGCTTGCAGCCGATGCCAAAGCGGGCTTAATGACTCCATGTGACCGTGCCTGCACCTTCTCCTGTATGGGTGCAGCGTAGTTGACCCCACCACCGCTAGCCCGCTTGAGGTTTTTCCGATGGCCGATGTGGACGACAGTTCCCTGCCGCAGCACAACGATTCTGATCCTATGCATAGCACCGCCGAGGTTATCGAAGCGGCGCGACGGCCCTTATTGGTCGCCCGTCATAAGGTAGTCGTCGGCGCAGCTCTTGAACAGATCGGGGATCCCCTCCTTGATGAGATGGACCCCGATCAGCAGGAGGCCGCAGATTTGGTGAGCGTAATCGCCGAAGACGACAATTTGCATAGCGCAAGCCTGGCAGAAGGCATGCTCGAGCGGGCCTGCATGGCCCGTGAAAACGGCGAAATCGCCGATCATGATTTACTCACTACCCTCGCCGGAGCCTACGCTCGCATTCGCCAGCTACTTGCCAATCAACAGGGCCGCCAAATTCCCTTTGGTGATCTCCAAACCCTTAGCTGCGGAAAGCTCCATCGCCTTCTCAATCCCCTGGAAGTCCTATTTGCTTCGGCCAGCCTTAAAGACCGTCTCGTCTTTACCCAAAGCCAATCAGATCGCTGCCGCCAAAGTCTGCGCCTGATCATCAAGGCCAGTGGCGCCGACGAATGTTGGCGCGATGCCGCCGGCGACCCCATGCTGCCGCGCGAATTGGAAGAGCCCATTGAATCCCTGCCCGAAGAGCAACGCCGGCGCGCCCGCCTACATCTGGTGCGTGATCGCATTCGCCATCGCTTCTTTAAAAAGGTCTTCCTAGTCTATTTCGATCGCGACACCCTGGATCCCGAAGAGGTAGCGGCCCATCCCGCGATTGTTGATTGGCTCGAAGCGATCGCCGACACCCCGCATCTTTTCCCCTTCATGCAGGGTCAAACCCAAGAACAGAAAATTTACCGCCTGCGTCAGCTCTGGCGCAAAATCCTCCAGCTCAATGAGCTCTATCAGCGTGTCGAACAGGCCAGTAGCCACCCCACCTACCGCGAGCGCTTTGCCGATCTCGGCACCCGCGAACGCCTCAGCATCCTTGCTGCCGATCGATACCCGGCACTGAAGGTAGACAATGATTTTAGCGTATACACGGCCCTCTGCCCCTTCCGCAGCTTTGCTTCATGGATTCAAGACAAGGTAACCAGTAAGGATTTCGTGCTTCCCCCCGAAGCCGATCGGCCACAGCACCGCAGTGTCTAAACACCGTGTCGCAGAGTCCCACACAGCAAACCAGCGGCCGCATTCCTAAGATTAAGTCAGCCCCGGAGTTCCCATGCGCAGTTTATACCTCTGGCTTTCCACCGCCTGCCTATTCGCCACCTACTGTTTAAGTCTTGGCGCCCTAGAGACTCCCCTTACCCTGACTCAGCCCGGCGGTGAAGGCAACCGCTTAGTGACGATTGATGAAAATTCTGGCGCCTTGCGGCTCTATGAACTACAACAGGGCACCGGCGCCCAAGCATTGCGCCAGATCGCGCCGTGGAACTTCCTCATCGACCTGGACCGCATCCGCAATATTCGACTCATCATCGATAATCCCAATCGGGTTGACCGCCGTAACGATCCAGAATTCGTCTTCTGGCCACTGGCCCGCACTGGATCAGGCACCAGCGAGCGCGGCCGGCCTAGCAATATCCCCGCCTACGGCGATATGTATAGCTATTTCCTGCCTAACCAACGGGCGGTGGTCCTGCGCACCGAGGATCAATTCTTTGACCAACTGCCCAGCTACGATGGCGTTGTGCGCGCCGGTCTCAGTCGCGATTTCCTTTTCCTCGCCATACCATCAAGCTACACCATCCTGGTCTATCGCATCGCCGAGGATAGCTTCGACTTGGTGAGTTACCGTAACTATCGCCCCGAACTCTACCTCACTATCCCCGATCAAGCCCCCCGTGGCCTACCTACCTTTGGTTCTACACCGCGATTTAATGATATGATCCGCGCCCTGCAACAAATCCGCGGAGGTGATTTACTCTTGGCAGAACGGGCGCAGCAAGTTGAAGAAGCCGTTGCCGCCCTGGAAAGTGAAGACGAGGTCTTTGCCATTGCCCCTTCAGATCCCTGGGTACAGGGCCTGATGCGCAATCGTTTTTTAATGCTGGATCCCCCAAATAACCGCATTTTGATTTACGAATTCCTGCAAAATGACTCCATGACCCTACGCTCAATGCGCAACTTCGACCTTGACCGCCGCATCCCCAGCTGGCCTCTACCGCGCCGAGATCTGCAGGAATTTGATCGCGCTGTGGTCGAATCCTATATGGGCCGCCTCATGCGCATGCGCCAAGCCGGCCAAATTGAAGGCATTGTCCGCGAGGTCATGGAATGGTACGCCGGCGCCAAACGCAGCAATGAACTGGAATTTGTAACCGCCAACGCTGCTGACGTCCAAGTCATCCTCTTCCGCAAATTGGCCGAGCAGCAAAGCCTCTTAGTTGGCGCCGAGACCGGCGGCACAGCCCGGCGCAGCGAAAGCCCCTATGACGCGGTGGTCGATTCCAGCGAACGCCTAATACTGGATCTCAAGCGCGACCGGCGCCTTTTGGTTTATCTCCTGCGCGGTGCCGGTGATTTGATTGAACTGCGCACCTCACGCGATTATACCATTGAAACCGGTATCGCCGTTTATGATTACGAAATCTCCAAGCGCCAAGCCGCTGCCCGCGTCTTTACCCAAATTGAAAGCATGGCGAACCGCCGTGGGGCTCGGGTTGAAGAATTGGTTATGCGCAACATCCAATACTTGCTCACCATCTCACCGGAAATGTACGAGCAGCTGGAAGCCAATCGTCGCATTGTCCGGCAGTTTGCGACCCATGAATTATGGCAGCCAACCATTGAAAAGGCTATGGCCGACACGCAAGCCCGGCAGGAACGTTTGCAAAGCTTGGTCGGGATGATTAAGCAAGAGCTAATTAGTCGTGACGGCGCCATCCGCGCAGCCCGCGAGCGCGCTGCCAACCGGCCTCGCCGATAGGGCTTGTTAACCGGCGGAACACCTTGTCGCAACTGGATTAAAATCCGCAATAAGCCCTCTCTGCAGCTCATGCTCGCCCCCTTGGACGACCCCGCATCTTCCTAGTGTCCTGTCCATTAAATACCTCGAAGAATTTGCTGCGCCCTAGGATCGCTGCAAGGCGCGGAAAGCGAAGGAATAGCAGCGCTATTTCGAGCTTCTCACAACGCAGCAGATGCCCTGCGCCGCAAAGGTGAGCGTTGGATGAACTGCAACTTTAGGTAAATTCTTCTGTGGAAGTCGCTTTCGCCGTTCCGACGACTGAAATCTGCGCTAAAACTCATTCAGTAGAGCCCTCCCATCAAGCCCCTTGGCCTAGCGGAATCACTATTATATTTCTGCCAATGCAGACCACCCTTACCGTCGGCCTTTTCTTTGCCGACTCACAATACGACACCGCCCGCATTCGCGACCAGCTTACTCCGCACCATGTAGAACATTTTCCCAACTGGGCAGAATGGGAGGCTGAAGAACTCCTCAGTCACCTGCGTGCCTGCGATGTCGCGGTCACTGGCCGCCGTTCTCCGGCCCTGCCATCCGAACTCGCCGGCGATCTTGGTCGACTGCGCCTACTGGCCCATAACCACGGCACGGTGAAACATCTCGCCTCTCGCCAACACTTAGAGGCCGGTCTACGGGTGGTAAACTGGGGAGACAATGTATCTGGAGTCGCGGAGAGCGCCCTCGCGCTCCTCCTCGCCTCGCTCAAACAGCTGCACGGCCTTGATACCTTTGTCCGTTCGGACTGGAGCGAGGATCAGCGTGTTTTCATGGACTACCCCGGAACCCTCCATAAGCGGGATGTCGGCCTCTACGGCTTCGGCCCCATCGGCCGCCATATGGCGCGCATGCTAGAACCCTTCGGCCCACAGATCCATATTTTCGACCCCTTTGCCACGGATATCCCCGCCCACATCCAGCGTCACCAAAGTCTGGAAGATCTCTTTAGCAGCTGCCAATGCATCTCCATCCACTGCGGCCTCAATGACGGCACCCGGGCCAGCGTCGATCGCAGCCTCATGGAGCGCCTGCCCCAGGGCGGGGTTATCGTCAATACCGCCCGCGGGCCGATTATTGTCGAAGCGGATTTGGCTGCCCTGGTCGCCGAGGGGCGGATTATCGCCGCCGTCGATGTGATTGAGAATGAGCGGGCCTGGGCGCAATCGGCCCTGGCTGCCCAGCCATCCAGCCGGGTGCTGCTCACCGGGCACAAGGTGGGCGGCAGCAAAGGTGCAGATCCATCGCAGCCACGTCCCAAGGCCGGATTGCCCGCCCACACCGTCGAGAATATCCTCGCCCTGGGGAGCAATAAACCCCTGTCCCATGAGATCACGGCCGAGATTTACGATCTCAAAACCTGATCCCCATCCGCCGGGCTGATGATGCAGAATCCACCATGGAACCTCATCCCGCAGCGTTTACCATGGCGACTATGTTCACCCACATCTCGCTCCCTCACCTGCGCGCTGCCGCCCCCTGGGCGGCTTGCATGCTCTGCCTCTGCGGCAGTTTATTGCTGGCCGGAGTTGCCGCCGGCGACGAGTTAAAACTCCAGGATGGGCGCCAATTGGAGGGCACCATTCTTAGCGATGATAACGCCAACCCCGTGCGCATCCGCGTCCAACAGGGCAGCATGCAGGCGGTGCTCAGCATCCCCCTTGAACAGATTTCTGAAATCCGGCGCGGCCCCAGTCAGCGGCAGCTAGCCCTACAAGAACTGGCGAGCGCCCACCAGGATTTCGACCGTAGCCCCTTTCCCCATCACAGCGCTTGGTGGGAGCTGATTCAGCGCTGGTCAGAACTGGGGGATCGTATCGCCTATCGCGAAGCGGTGCGCGATTTCCTTGATCACTTCCCCGATCACGAAGAAGCCCGGGCCGCCCTCGGCCAGCGCCGTCACCAAGGGGAATGGATGACCGAGGCCGAGGTCAAGCTCGCCCAGGGCCTGGTGCGCCACCAAGGCGCTTGGCGTAGTAGCGAAGAAATCGCCTTTCTAGAAGCTGAGGTGGCCGCCGCCCGGGCCGAGCACCATCGGCAAATGGATCTGCGCCGCGCCCGGCGCGCCATGCTGCGCGACGCCCGGCGCATTGAACAAGTCCAGGGCGGCCACATCTACTTCGGCACCACCCATCCCCATGATCAGCGGCCCTGGGCGCGCTGCCCCTATGGCGGCCTACGCAACTGGCGCTACCCCGAACTACGGCAGCCGCAGTCTCAACCCGGGCCCTATCTGCAATTCCAGTTTACCTGGAACCGCTAGGCAGGGCGGTGAACGGCGATCGACAGTAGTCGATTGCCGATCGCGGCATGGGCGGCAATCCTTGGCCCGGTGGCGACTACAGCCCCATCAATTCCGCAACCCCGCTGGCCACCCAGCGCGGGCGATAAGGATAGCGAGGGATATCCGCCTCAGCGGTGACGCCGGTGAGCACCAGCACCGTATCGATTTCCGATTCAATACCGGCGAGAATGTCCGTATCCATGCGGTCACCGATAATCGCGGTGTCTTCGCGGCGGGTTTCCAAACGCTTGAGGGCGCTGCGCATCATGAGGGGATTGGGCTTGCCCAGGAAATAAGCCTTGGCGCCGGTGGCTAATTCAACCGGTGCCAGCAGGCTGCCGCAGGCGGGAACTAGCCCCGCCTCGGTGGGGCCGGTGGTATCGGGATTGGTGCCAATCAGCCGCGCCCCGCCCTGTACCAAGCGAATGGCTTTGGTAATGGTATCATAATTATAGGACTTCGCTTCGCCAATAACCACGTAATCGGGGTTGACGTCGTTCATGGTAAGGCCCGCCTCGTAGAGAGCATTGAGCAGGCCGGCTTCGCCAATGGCGTAAACGCTGCAGCCGGGCGATTGATTTTGCAGAAAGAGGGCAGTCGCCAGGGCGCTGGTGTAAAAGTGCTCCGCCGGCACCCGCACGCCCAGGCGCTCGAGTTTTTGTGCCAATTCTCGGGGCGAGCGTTCACTGCTATTGGTGAGAAAGAGGTAGCGCTTGCCAGTGGCCTGGAGGTGGGCGACGAATTCGGTGACGCCAGGCAAAAGCTTATTGCCGTGGTAGATCACCCCGTCCATATCGATAATAAAGGCCTGCTTACTCAAGATGGGATGGGGCACGAAGAAATCCTTTAGGGCTGAGGGCTCGCATCGCCACTGCGCGGGTCGAGCTGATACCACAGGCCGCGATCGGCGGGGCCGCGGCAGGCCCAAGCACGGACCTGGCTTGGACTACAAACCAGACAGGCATCGGTGGCGCTGCCGGTGCCGTCTTCGGGATAGCGGTTAATGGAATCGGCGGCGTGACTGCGCTCGGCAAAGAGGCGGCGCAGACAGTCCACATCCACCCCACCGACAAAGCTGGCCCAGTGTTCCACCGTCGCCAAGCGGGTGCAGGTGGAGGAGGTAGGCTCTTCCAAACTGCCAATGCCGGGCAGCTCATGGCGCAAATGATTGGTTTGGCCAAGGATACCATCGGCGCTGAGATCCTCGCGCTGCACCTGGGTGGCACTGGTGGTGAGCAGGCAGGCGCCCGTCCCATCGGCTAGCCAATAGGTATGGGCAGCAGCCCGCGGCGCATCCATAATCAGCTGCGCCGCAGCTTCGCGACTAGGGGCGCGAATGGCCCGATGCAAGAGACTGAGGTAGCCCACGCCAATGCGCGCATCGTCGGTCTTAATATTGGTGGTGCCCACACTGAGGCCGTCCTCATTCATGCCCATGAGCGTAGGACAGCCATTGCAAGTTACCGACCAGGTGGCCGGCCCGGCATCTGGGCGGCGGTGAATGGCGATAATATCATCCACGTCCTGGGGGTTCAAATCCCAGGTCTGGGCCGCCAAGAGGCCACCATCGGCGCTGCGCTGCGCACCCACAAGCACACTGGTGCAACCTTCGGCATCGGCCGTCGAGGAAGAGCTCTTAGCCAACTGCACCAGCAGGATATCGCGGATATCGGTCATATTGGTGGTGGTGTAAAGATCCTCTGGACTCACTCCGCTGGCCAGGGCCAGGGCCTCGTGCTCAAGGGCGGCCTCGGGATCCCAGTCGCAAAAGACCTGATAGCACTGAGCGCCAAGCTGCAAAAAGCCCTCAAGATCGCGGCTGCCGCGCTCCCAAAGATAGACCTTGGCAGCACGCAAGCGCTGCTCAACAAAGCTCCGTACCGCCTCGGCGCATTGGCGCCCATAAGCCTCGCCCATGGCGCTGGCGCTACCGGCAACGCGAATCAGGGGTAAGTCATAGGAAATTTCGGTCATTCTCATCCTCCGGCGGCAGGCCTGGCAAGAGCTCTTCCAGGCCTTGGCGGGCAGCGTATAGGCCCTCCCAGGTTTCCGGCGCGGCCCGCTGCTCAAGGCCCAACTCGCTGAGGGTTTGGGCTTCGGCCCAGCAGCGCAGGGCCGAGATCAGCTCTGGCGTTACCAGCCAAGGGGCGGGCAGGGCGGCAATCTGCGCCGGCAGCAAGGGGAGACACAAGCGCCATGATCCGCTGCGGCGCAGCCCCAGAAGACGGGGATCAAGGTCTTCGCGAATGCTCTCTACCGTCCCCGCATCGAGCAGACGTGCGCGTAGGCGTTGAGCCCGCCGATCCTCCCAGCGAGGATCAATCAGCAGGTGATAGGCACCAGCAGCATCGCGCAGCATGGTGCCACCCAGGCCCGGCGCCTGACGGTGATCCTTGAGTCGGTATTCGCCATCGCGCACGATGTGCAGGCGCAAGCCCGGTACCAGGGCATCTAGGGCATTAATGAGATCGTGTTGCTCGCCAAAGCTACTTTCGTGAAGGATCCAGGTTGCGCCATGTCCGCAGACTAAATCGCGCAGACTCAAAGCCGCCGCATCCAGGGCCCGCCAGTGCTGCCGGGCCACCAAACTGCGGCCGGGACGCACCTCGGCCCGGCGCAGCAGGGCCAACTGGGCGCCGCGAGCCTGCCATCCCGCTTGTCGGCCGCGCCAGTCTTCCGGCAATAATAAACCTTCGCTATAACCAAAAACCTGAGCGCTCTCGGCACCATTATCAACTCGCAAATGGCTAGCCTCCCCGCAATCGGCAAGCTGGGGCGCCGCCGGCAAGGCCGGCAGCAGGCGCAGTTGGGGCACTCCAGACAAGAGGGCTTGCAGGCAGCGCTGACGATAGGGCAGCCACTGCCCGGCGCGCTCGGCGGCGCGGTTGGCCAGCATGACCACGGTATCGCCGTGCTCGGTATCACCGCCGGCGATCACCGTTGCCCAGGCCTGGGTGTCCACCTCGGGGCTGCGCTGGCACAGCTCCTGCCATTCCGGATCGCCCTCGGCTGTATGCCAGTGCGGCCAAGGCGGCGGCAGCAGGACCTGGGTCAGACCCATGGCCAAACCCCGCTCCAGCGCGTCGCAGATCTGCTGGTAAAGCTCCTGGGGCCGGGTGCGCAGGTCAAAGCGCCGAGCCGCAGCGAGGCTGTGCGGCAAATGATCGGGCCCCGGCAGAGCCATCACCCAGACATCGGTGGTTAGCGGCCGGCTCATGGCGATGGTCGCTGACGATGGCGGGCAATCAGGGCCAGGGCCTGATCATGGACCAAGCCATTGGAGACCACCGCATGGCCGGAGCTCATCCCCGGCTCTTTACCGTCGAGATCGCTAAAGCGCCCCCCCGCCTCGCGCACCACCAAACTGGTTGCCGCCACATCCCACATCGCCAATTGCGGCTCTACCATTAATTCGGCGCGGCCGCTGGCCACCAGCATATGCCCATAGGCATCGGAAAGTCCGCGGGAGAGGGCGCATTGCTCCTCTAATTCGGCAAAGACCTTCGAAAGGCCCTGACTGCGAAACCAAGTGGGGGTCTCAAAGCACCACATGGATTGGTCAAGGCGATCGATGGCGGAAACGTGAATGGGCTGTCCATTGCAGCGGGCCCCCGCGCCAAGGGCCGCATCATAGCACTCATCAAGAGCGGGCAGCAGCACGCAGGCGGCCAGCACCTCGGGCTCTCCCGCCGCCGGAAGGCGAGCGCAGGCCACCAGGGTGCTCCACAGCGGCACCCCGCGGACAAAATTGCGGGTACCATCAATGGGATCGACGATCCAGCCCAGGCCTGAAGTCCCCGCAGCGGTGCCCGTCTCTTCGCCCAGCCAGGCATCCGCCGGCCGCGCCTGGGCCAAATGCGCCCGAATCGCCCCCTCGCAGGCTCGATCGGCCACCGTCACCGGACTCTCATCGGCCTTCCACTCAACCGCCAAATCCGGCCGCCGAAAAAACGGCAACGCCGCCGCCGCCCCTACCCGCGCCGCTGCCACCGCCACCTTGCGCAGCCCCAACGCGTCCACCTGCCCCGCTTCATCCATCATAGCCCTACTTTCCCTCCCTCAGCAAAACCGCAAGCCAGCAACCGAGCCAAAAATGAATTGCCCAGCGCCAACACGCGCAGTGGTGGCAAGCCTTCGCCACCAGCAAGGCGCCGAGGGCAAGGGGCGCTGCCCAATGCCGGAAAGCTAAGTTCCCTCAATGCCAATAACAAAAGTGGCACCAGAATTGCTTTAAGCTCAGCATGGACCTCCTCCTCATTGAAGACGAACCGGCAATTCGCTCTGCCCTGGCCCGCGCCTGTCGGCGCTGGGGACACCGGGTTTTGGCCGCCGATTCCTTGGTTGAGGGCCGTAAATGTGCAGCTGAACAACCCCCTGACGCAATTATCTCTGATCTCAAGCTGCCCGATGGCAGTGGCCTAGATCTCTGCTTGGAACTGGGCGTTCCCTTCGTTTTGATGAGTGGCTATGGAAATTTCGACGATGCGGTAGTTGCCTTACGCAACGGCTGCGTTGATTTTCTCACCAAGCCCGTGGCCCTTGAGCAGCTCAAGGAGGCCATACAGCGCATTGGCACCCTGCATCGGGAAGCGCCCCCAGTGATCTGCGGGCCAGACCCTGAGCAGCTGCAGGTGCCCATGCAATCGGCCCAAACCCAGGTGGTTAGCGCCCAAGCCAGTTCGTTGGTGGAGCGCTCGGTGCACATCCTGGACCTCCAATGGGGGACCAGCGCATCTGCTGAAGCTCTTTTCTTGGAATATGTTATCCCCAACTATCAAAGCTCTCGCTTGCAGCAGATCTGCGCCGAGCTGATGCAGTTGTCGCTGGCCCAGCGCCTCGTCATTAACGACGATGGCGCCCTCTGGCGCTGCTGGTCACCCTTTGAACATGACCCTGCAAGCCTGTCGCCAGACCTTTCCAGCCAGATGAAAGATCGTCGACAAGTCATCGATGCCCTTGCCCATCGCTGTTGGTGGCGGCCGCAGGGCGTGGTGGTGGAGCGCGCCCATGAAGCCTAAGTCCAACTCTGCCTTAATTGCAGTCTGGCGTGGCCGGCTGCTGTGGCCCTGCGCCCTGGACGAGGCGCCAGTCATCGACTGCCGCGAACTCGAATGTCTGGGCACCTGGGCTTATGAGTGGCTGCGAGAGCATCCAGGCTGCGCCATGGTTGGCGCCCACCCCGAATTAAAACGGCAGCTCTCCCAGGCCCAGCTGCCAATTCTCTGGTATAAACACTTAGATCAGGTACCATCGCTGTCCACCTCCGGCAATTCCCAGCGTGGGGTTGGTCCGGATGAGCGGGCCCTGCTGTGGGGGGATGAGTAATGGCTGATGAACCACGGGCGATGACCCAAGAAGAGATTGACGCCCTCTTCGCAAGCCTCTCTGGCTCCCTGCCGGCGGTACCGAAGGTGCAACCTAAACAACAGGAAGCCCCGGCCTCGCCACCAGCAGAGAAGCCCAGCAGCACCCCGAGCCCAGAAGGTCCCCTCGGACAGGATGCCATTGACGCCATGCTGGCCGAAATGAATGGCGAGGGCGAAGCAGACGCAGCGCCAGAAAAAACCGAGAAAACCGAGAAACCTGAAGCAGAAGGGCCCCTCGGACAGGATGCCATCGACGCCATGCTGGCGGAAATGAGCGGCGAGGGCGAAGCAGAAGTAGCGTCGGAAAAAGCGGAAGAGACGCCCAAGGAAGGGCCTCTTGGACAGGATGATATCGACGCCCTGCTGGCCGAAATGAATGGCGGCGAAGATAAAGACCCAGAAAAAACCAAGGAAACCGCCCAAGAAGGGCCCCTCGGACAGGATGATATCGACGCCCTGCTGGCCGAAATGAACGGCGAAGGCGATAAAACGGCGAAGAAAACCAAGGAAACCGCCAAGGAAGGGCCCCTTGGACAGGATGATATCGATGCCCTGCTGGCCGAAATGAACGGCGATGATGGTGCCAAACCCGCCACGACTGGCGCCTCCAAGAAACCCCAAGGAAGTGCCCTTGGACAAGATGATATCGATGCCCTACTGGCTGAATTAGATGCCGGTTCGGTAGCCCCGGTTTCCGAAAGTGTTGAGCCCCAAGGAAAGACCTCGCGACTTTCTGAAACCGCTAAGGTAAACTCCGATCTCAGCCAGGAAGAGCTCGACAGCCTCGTCACCAAGCACAGCGATAGCAACGAAGACAGCGAAGCCTTAATTAACCAAGAGGATATCGACGCCCTGGTGCGACAGATGAGCGAGGCCACCAATGGCCCCAGCCCAGAGCAAATCACCGAAATGATCGGCCGCCGGGAAAACGATATCGAAGCGCTCCTCAACGAGGCCGCAAAGAACATTGAAACCTCCGATGCGGTAAGCGATCTCGATGCCTTCGATGGCGCCCCCCGCGGCGGTGGCGCGATGATGCCACCGATCAATGTGATGTCCTCGGAAGAACTTCGCGGTACACGCTTTCTTTTGGCAGCAGCCGTTTTTCTGCTAGCGATGTGCACGGCAGCGATGGTCTTCGTAGTGACCTCAATGAATACCCTCTCAACCCAGTTGGCCGCCAGCCGAGATACCGTGGTAACACCCAGCGACGACTTTGGTGAGGACCTGCGGATTGCCCGCGAGATGCTCAATGATCCAGAAAATGCCCAACGCGGGGTCATTATGCTGCAACGGGTTCGACAACGCCATCGCGATGTCAATCGCGAGATCGAAGTCACCCTTATTTTGGCCCGTCACCACTTGGCCGAAGGTAAGCCCCATTTGGCGGTCACCGAATTTGCCACGGTTGCCGATCGTCACGGTGGCTTATTTGAGGACCCAAACTTTTATCTGGAGTGGGCCACCGCCCATAGCCAGCTTGGCGATGCCCGCAAAGCGCGACGGGTGATTGGCGTTTTACTCGCTAATGAGGATCGATATCTCGCCGGCCGCGACGGCAGCGGCATCGACGAAGAACAGGCCCGGCGCCACCAACGCGTGCTGCGACAGGCCTATCTTTTACTTGGTCGCCTGGACTTGGCCGAGAGCGGCCTGGCCACCCTCGGCAGCGAACAGCCAGGGAGGGCTACGCCATGACCGTGCAACAAAGCCCCTGGTCACCCATCGTCAGCACGCTTTCCCTGCTCTTAATCTTCGCTTGCGGGCTTAACGCAGCGGAAGAATCGACGCCGCGCCCAATTACCCCCATCCCCTCTTTGCCGCCGATTCTCCGCGATGGGCCGATGGTGCCAGAGCAGGATCCACAGGCCGATTCCCGCAGCTTAGACAACGTCGAAACCAGCATTGATCGCGCCGGCATGGCGGCCGATCTTCAGGCCCTGCGTCAAGATGTGGCGCGGGTGCGACGGGCTTTAGAAAGCAGTGACCGGGATTTTAGCGATGCCTATCGCCAACGCATTGAAGAACGCCGCGTTGATGATCGCGAGCAAGCAGACGGCCGAGAAGAACTGGTACGCGATGGTGATCCGGTGTCGTCCTCGCGCCTTGCCAATAATACCCTGATTATCCAGCGCTACCGAATTGGCAACCGCAGCGCACCGGCCACCATTACGGCCCGCATTTCCAGCGAGCGCGTGGAAGTAGTGTACCGTGAAATGGGTTACCTGCTGGGCCTCACGATTAATGATCGTCAAGTCTCACCGGCCCGCCGCATCGTTGATCTGCATGTCGCGGATATGCCCTGGGAAGAGGCATTAACCCGCTTACTGCGGCAAACTGGGCTGGTGTGGCACCGGGAGGGCGGCAATCAGGGGGCGGTCATTATCCGCGATGACGATGACGAGGATTTTACTCCCAGTCAGGAGGCGCTGCAGCGCCGCGCCCTTGCCAGCCTGCGTTCGGCGGCGCGGGACGGCCAAGACGTGGTAGCTGCCCAGGCCCGCTATTTGATTGCCCGACAAGAGGCCAGCCAAGCCGAGGCTTTGCGCCGCCAGGGTAGCGATGATGATAGCGCCTGGCGCGCCCGGCACTTTAGTGCGATTTCCTCCTTTGCTGACCTTATTTACGATTTTGATACCGGATCTCGGACCTCCCTAGAGGCCCTGCCCTGGGTGCGCTCGGCAATGATCGGTGTCGCTGAAAGCATGCAGGCACTAGGCATGCACCGCGAAGCAGCAAATATTTATCGCAACTACATCAACAAAGCCGATCGCAGTGACCCCCGCCTAGCAGGCGTGCGCTTGGCCGCTGCCCATGCCGTCCGACAACAGCACCTGCGGGCACAAAGTGGCGACATCACCGATCTTGAGCTGGCCAGCAGCCTCCTGCGAGATGTCATCACCTATCACGGCAATGATGCCCAAGCCCAGGCAGTGGTGGCCGAGGCCCGCCTCGAACTGGGGCAACTCTACTTTGATCGCGGCGAATACCGGGCCGCCCGCGAAGAACTTCTCGCCCACGCCGCCGAGGCCGGTGAGTCCCTTTCCCACCGTATCCACCTCATGATCGCCGAGGCCGACATCGCCCTTGGCCGACAACAACGCAATCGCGGCGAAAGCGGCCGCCGCGTCGCCCAACGCCATTTCGATGAGGCGCTTACCCGCCTACAGCTTTTGCGCCAAGCCTTATTTAACCGCCGTACCGATCCGCTGGTGGATCAAGATCTGTATCGCCAAGCCCTCTTCGCCTTGGGCAGCGTAAAAATGCTTTTGGATGAACCGGATTATGTCGGTGCCCTGCATGTTTTCTTGCGGGCGCGCCAACGTTTCCCGCAGTCCGACATTGAGGGGCCCCTGCTGATCAATATCGCCCGCTGCTATGCTGAGATTCATTCCAGTCGCGAGCATATTCAGGCAATGTGGAGCCTCCTCGAAGATCAGCGGCTGCTGAACGATCCGACGGTACAGTTCCAACTTGCCGAAATGCTGGAGGATCTTCAGGTTCAGGCCGGGGCCTATCCAGGGGCGGTGGAAACGCGGGTCCACTTTTATCTGGCGCAGTACCATTTCCAAATGGCCGAACAAAATCCTGCCGCAGGGGCCGAGCATTACGAGCGCGCGGTTTCCCTCTACCAGCGAGTCCGTGATAGCAATCCGCCCCAATACTTAGCCCAAGCCGCCCGTCTGGGCCTGGCCCGCGCCGCCTTTGCCATTGGCGATGACGCCCGTGCCCGCACCGCCCTTCGCGAAGTGCTAACTGATCCAGTGGCGCACGAACGGGATCGTCAAGTTGCGGCTCGCATTCTTGGCGATTACTTTTATCGTCGCGGCATGTACCGCGAGGCCATTGAGGCCTATGATGGACGGGCTGCCCAATGAAATTCACAAGCGCAATCCTGGGCCTGCTCCTTGCATCGGCTGCGCTGCCGCTCAGCGCCGCCGAACCCGAAATTCCTGAACCTGGACTGCCGCCGCTGCCGCGGCTGGTGCCCTTGGTCCCTGATGGTCGTGCGCCTGCCCAGCTTGATCCGGAAGACGCCCTGCTGCAAAATCTCCAACAAGCCATTGCCGCCCGGGATGAACGCATCCGTGCCCTCATGGATCGCGCCAGCGGCGATTTGCCCCGCACCGGACAACTATTAAGCCCCGAAGCCAGCGAACAGCGCGATCATCGCAATAGCGCCTGGCGCGAACTTGAAGCCACCTTAAATGCGATGCAAGAACGGCAACAACGGCAGCGCGATATTCTCGATACCCCAGCTCTGGTCGCCGATGAATACCAAATCCACGCCCTACGCGCGAGTAATCACTTGGCAATGGCGCGCAGCTACAAGTCCTGGCTGGAAGATCTTGAGGAAGCGCCAACCGACAAACTCCGACGTGGCCTTGACGTCAGCCAAGGAATCAGCGTCGAACACCTTGAAGAGCACCTACGGCCCCAGCGGCTGTACCTCATCTTTTGGTTCGCCAGCGAATTGACCAGCCGACTTGCCGCAACGCATCCCGAGGAATCCCGCGATCATCTCGATATTACTCGCCGGGCCCACGAGCGATTGGTCAGCGATTGGCCCGGTTCGGTGAGCCTGATCATTAGCGCCAATACCCTCCTCAATCGCCTCCATGAAAGCCTGGGGGCAGATCCCTCGCTATGAAGCAGACGCCACCACTTGCACCTTGGCAGGATTGGCTCAACGCCCTCGAAGAGCTCTTACAACAATTGCAAGGGCAGGCGCCCGACATGCTTGCCAAGCTCACGGAATCCCCGGGCTTACAACCGCAACTCGATGCCATCGAGGCCCTGCGCCAAGAGCTGCCAACCACCCCCGATAGCACGGCGAGCCCAGCCCTGGCCCAAGAGGTGGTAACCTGCCTGCAACGCGGCGCGCAATTGAGCGAAGCCATCCTTAACCAGATGGCCAGGATCCAGGCCCAAGCCCTTTCCGAGGCCTCGCACCAACAGCGCCACAAGCGCAATATTCATGCTTATGGCGATGATCCAAACCACCAGCCGCGCTTTATCGATCACCATGGCTGAGGCCCAGGGAACCCCCGATTTCGAATCCGCCCTGCGCCTCTTCGATGAGACCGTGCGAGCACTTGAGGCCCGGGCACGGCGCCTGGAAGAAGTGCTTACCGTCAAACAAAGTGAATTATCCCGCGCCAACCAACAATTGGCAATCAAGGTTCACGAACTCAACTCCCTCAGCCAATATTTGGAGCTGGTGCTATCCTCGGTTCCCACCGGAGTGATAGCGGTTGACCCAGAGGGCCGCATTACCACCGCCAATCCCGCCGCCCGACGCATGTGCGTCGGCCTTCAATGCGCCCTGGAGGGCAGCCTGCTTCGCGATCTCTTTCCCGATACCCGGATCCATGAACTGCTTAGCGGCGGCACGGAAGCCGTGCACGCCGAGCGTCGGCTGCCCGATCCCCATGGCGGCCAAAGGATTTTCGAAGTTGTCACCGCCCACATCGTTGGCCCTGGTGGCTCCATTGTCGGTGCGGTTGAAGTCCTTGACGACGTCACCGATGTGCGGCGCCTACAGGAAACCGTCAATCGTGGCGAGCGCCTGCGCTCCCTTGGCGAGATGGCCGCCGGCGTCGCCCACGAAATCCGCAACCCACTTAATGGGATTGAAGGCTTTGCCTCCCTGCTGGCCCGCGACCTCCCCAGCGAAAGTCGCAGCGCCCGTCATGCCCGCGCCATTGTCGAAGGGGTGCGCGACCTTAATCACACCGTCACCAGCCTCCTCCAGTTCACCCAACAGCGTTCGCCCCAGCCGCGGCCGATACCCCTCGATGAACTCCTCAATTCGGTGATTGAGTTGGTACACAGTGAATTGCAACTGGGCGAGCATGAGCACGCCGAGGAACGCAACCGGATTCAAGCCGTACGCGGCCAAGTGACCTGCGAAATCACCACGCAATGGCAGGGCAGAACCTGCTGCCTCGACGGCAGCCAAATCCGCCAAGCCCTGATCAATTTGATACAAAATGCCCTGCATGCTGCTGCCGACAGCCCGCAACCACGGGTTTTAGTCCGGCTTGAAGACGGCCCCCAACAGCAGGCCTCTATCAGCATTAGCGATTCCGGGCCGGGAGTAGACGAAAGTCTGCGCAAAGAAATCTTTACGCCCTTTTTCACCACCAAAGACCACGGTACCGGCCTCGGCCTGGCCATCGTTCACTCGATTGTCAACCTCCATGAAGGCAGCCTCAGTATTGATCGCTGCCCGCAACTTGGCGGCGCCCGCTTTACCGTCCTCCTGCCCGGCCTTAGGCCCAAGGGTGAAGCCCCTGCCCAGCGCTAGCCCCTCCTGCCCAATTGGTGGCTACGGGGCATTAGGCATGGATTTTCTTTCTCGTCCGGTACCTTCCTAGACATAAATGAGTCCCCCCTTCATGCCTGACCAGCAGATCGGTTTCTTTGATGCCCACCGTTAGTGAACTGGAGTCTCCCATCGACTCCGCTCCTGCCGTCCTCAGCGCAACACCCGCGGATGTGGGTTCTGCCGAGGCCGCCCAGCCCGCTACCGATGTCGTCAGCGGTGAATTCGTCCACCTCGCCCGTGAAGTCGCCCGTTTCGCCAGTGAACAACCCGGCCGTGGTTGGCTGGCGGTGCTGCCCACCCTCGCCATTACCGTGGCCCTTCAAATCAGCCTGCTGCTGAGTCCACCTTGGTGGCTCGCCATCGCCCTGGCCTGCACCCTCTCCGTCTTCCTCGTGCGGGTTTTCATTTTTGTCCATGACATCGAGCATCGCGCCCTTTTCCGCCATAGTCGCCTTGGGCGCTGGCTTCTGCTGCCCTTCAGCATCTATTATATTTACCCGCCATCGGTATGGCGCGATCGCCACCAAGATCATCACCGCCGCAATTGCCAGCTGGACAATGACGATATCGACGGCCAAGTACCGCTCTATTCCACCACCGAGTGGGAGCAGCGCGGCGGCCTAGTACGCTTTGCCTATCGCGCCGTTCGCTCATGGACGGGGATGATTTTGGGCTGGATCCCCTTCTTTATACTCCCGGTTGCCATGGCCGCCGGGAAAAGGCCCTGGGCCCTCCTCTGGCCCATCGCCCAAGTCGGAGCCGTGATCGCCTGTGGCATGCTTCTCGGCTGGGCAACCGCCTGGTGGGCGCTTATTCTCCCCATCTGGATCGCCACCATCCTGGGCACCATCCTCTTTTTCGTCCAGCACAATGCCCCGGGCCTGGATTTCCGCATGCCCGGCGACTGGAAATACGGCCACGCCGCCCTGCGCTCATCCACCTACCTCGATCTGCCCCGCTGGCAGCACTGGCTCTTGGGCAATATCGGCTACCACCATATTCACCACATTAATGACCGCATCCCCTTCTACCGCCTGCCCGAAGTCATGGCAGCAGTGCCCGCCCTACAGCAACCGGTGCAGGTGAAATTAAGCCTTAGTGCCATTAACCGCTGCCTGCGCCTGCAGCTGTGGGATCCGGATCTCGGCCGCCTCATCAGCATCCGCGAATATAACCGCAACCAAGCAGCCATAGCCGCTCCGGCTACCCAGCCAAATAGCCGGGCCCCCGACCTCAGCCAGGCCGAACCCCTCAGCTAGCCAGGGCCGAGGGACGCCGTCCCATCCTCAGAACCAGCTGCCAAGCCTTGCGGCGCCTCGATGGTGATATCCCTGCGTGGGCGAACTGGTGGGACTCAAGTCCCACCCTCCGTGTGGGCGCAGCCCCGCAAGGCGCGCAGCGCCGAGGAGCAAGCGAGGACACAAGCATCGTATCCTCCCGGGCTAAACATGACAAAACCCCCGTCAGCGGCTTTGGGCTGACCCAGGGTTTTGGCCTGTGACCCCAATAGGATGAGAACCTGAGCCAGAGCAAGCAAGCCCCCCCTCACGGTAAAAGAGGGCTTGCGCCGGCGTAACCGGGCGCAGCCCCGCAAGGCGCGCAGCGCCGAGGAGCAAGGCCGGACACAGGCGCGTTATCCTCCCGGGGTAAACATGACAAAACCCCCGTCAGCGGCTTTGGGCTGACGGGGGTTTTGGCGTGGTTACCCCAATAGGATTCGAACCTATACTAACAGAACCAAAATCTGTTGCGTGGAATGTTAGAGTACGTTATATCAAGGACTTACAATTGCTAGAACCCCTTAAGAATGGCTAAGAACTGTTGCACGTGTTGCACAACTGTTGCACGAAATGCATTCTGTTTATAATTCATCGAATTAAAGGGGGCATCCATGACCGCATACACCTGCACCGTGAGCGACCGCTGGCGCGATGTTCAAAAGAGCAAAACCACCGGGCGAGCTCGCACCCTGCCAGCCACCCAATGCTGCCCCGAACGGAGCCGATACCGCGCCCAAGTCATTGAGAAGGGGCCAGACGGCAGGAGGACGCATTCGGCAGGTTGCCACGCATCCAAGGCCGCCGCTGATGAGGCTTGCCGCGCCTTCATTGCTAAGCAGGAGCACGAGGCGTCGATACCTTGGGAACTGCAAGCGCCCACGGTCCCCAATGCCCTGGCCGCCTATCTGGATGAGCGAGCAACCAGCCAAGAGGGCGTCCCCATTAATCCCGTCTACCGCGAGCAGCTCAACAGGCTGGCCGCGTTCGCCAAGAAACACGGCGTCGAGGATATGAGCGACCCTGCATTTAGCGTTAAGCTGGGCAATGCCATTGCCAACCATACCCGCCCCGATGGCAAACCGGCCAGCCCTAAGACCAAGCACGCTATGCGTGTACTGTTCCGCGCCCTGGCTGAATTGGCCTTGGACCTACAGTGGATTAGCTTTGACCCCCTGGCGCGCTGGAAGAAGCGGCGCAATAAGGGGCACAAGGTCGCCAGTGATGACGGGCACAGCACCGCCCAAAGGCGCGCATATACCCTGCCTGAGATTCGTCGCATGGTTGGAGATGATGCCGCATGGATGGATGACGGCGCTTACCGCCGCACCCTGGCCGCTGTCGATGCCCACGGAGGCAACCAGAAACTTGCCGCGCAGGCACTAGGTGTCGCTGAATCCACGGTAAGCCACCGGCTGAAGATGGGTTGTAAGGGGCGCGATGAGTGGCGACTGTTTGCCCTAATCGGCCTATGTACCGGCATGCGAGCCGAGGAAGTGCAACATTTACGTTGGAGACACATAGACCTCGGTAAACGGACCGTCCAGTTAGCTCTAAACCACCCAGGGAACAAGACCCAGCGCGAACGCTATATAAAGCTGTGCCCCGACCTTGTGGCCGCGCTCCTGGCAAACCCTCGCCAGGATGGTGATAGCGTGTTTTCTCCGTCTATACGAGGGCTCAATAAGAGCGACCGCAGCGTAAAGTTCCGCGCCTTCGTCAAGCGCCATGGCGTTGACCCTGTTTACTGGCCGCTGCATGCCCTGCGCCATTCATTTGCCAGTCTTGCAACGGCATTGCGAGGGTATGAGCCGGCGGTAATGGCCATGGGCGGCTGGTCCGACAACCGGACATTTCGCACCTATGCCGCTGACAGCTGGATTTATACGGATGACGTTAGGGCCGAGGGCTGGCCACAATTCGACGCTGAGGCCCCCCTCCTGTATCTGACCAGCACCCCACCAGCACAAGGGCAGACCGCTACCGGCTAGGGCCAAGTCCGGCGATGCAATAGGTCTAGTGGTTGCATTGCGCTGGCCGCGCTATTATGGGCCGCGTGTATCCCGATGAGCATCTGAATCAATCTGCCCTTACTGGTGGCCCCTTTCCATAGGCGAGTGATACACCGATATTGCCAGATGACGATTGCCGATTGCATGCAATGGATAATTAGGTTGACAGGCCCCTAGTAGCTGATATACTACGGGCATGGAACTAACACCCCCCCCCTAATGAGCGCCACCCAGGCCGCTCTCTACCTTCAAATCTCACGCCAGCGCATGAATCAGTTGATCTTGCGCGGTAAGCTGCCGGCATGGCGGCCGCATCCCGGCGCGCCTTGGCTCGTCTGTGCTGACGCTGTGCGCGCTAGGGCCGAAGGTGCCCAGCCATGAACGTGCAAGTAGTCACCTTAACCAGCACCCAGCTGCAAGAGCTTGTTCAAGGTGCCGTCTGTGATGCTCTCAATAAGTTCATAAACGAGCAACGCACCCAGGCCACCGCAGACGAGGACTTGCTTTCCAAGTCGCAGGCACGAGCCCTAGCCAAGGTTAGCAATGAACGGCTTACCAAGGCATTGCGCGATGGTGAATTGCCGGCAGTGGTCCGCGACAAGGGCAGGGGCGGCCACCACAATTACCTCGTACGCCGTGCCGATGTTCTCGCATGGGCCAAGGGGGCGGCATGAGATCCCGCCAAAAGCGTGAGGCCAGGGCTGAAAAGCTTAAATGGTTACTCGATAGAACCCACGAAGCACCGCCCAAGCAATCCAAGGACGATGCCGGCGGCTGGTGGGATGACCGCAAGACACGAAAAAGCCCTAGCCGGGACAGCGACTAGGGCTCTCACAATCAACCGCGCCCACCACGGCGCAGATCAGGACAAACGACATGAGTAAACTAGCACCCCACGAAGAAAATGCAACCTCCAGCGTCCGCGCACTCGTTCAAGGCTGGAACGGTGGCACAGCGCTCACCGCAATGGATGCCGCTGTCCATTGCCTAGATTCACCGTCCATTCCCGCGCAGCGGGAGGCTGGAAGGATGCTTGCCGAAATCCTTTCACATGAACCCGGCTGGCAGTGCAATGGTTACGCATTCCGCCGCAGAGAGGGCGCAAACGACAAGAGCACAGCGTATGCCCCACAAGACGAAGAGGCAGCACAGTGCCCCGCGCCGTGTGAT
>REDX01000010.1 GCA_007695355.1 Planctomycetota bacterium | reverse complement strand
GTCATTCTGGTCAATAGCAACCCCGCCACCATTATGACCGACCCCGAAATGGCCGACGCCACCTACGTCGAGCCCATCACCAGCGAGGCCATCACCAAGATCATCGAGCGGGAACGCCCCGACGCCATCCTTCCCACCCTGGGCGGTCAGACCGCCCTCAATGCTGCCTTATCCCTGGCCGAGGACGGCACCCTTGAGCGCCTGGGGGTGGAAATGATCGGCGCCCGGGCCGATGTGATTCGCCGCGCCGAAAACCGCGAAGAGTTCGCCGAGGTGGTGCGCTCTTTGGGTCTGGCCCAGGCGCGCTCGTGCATTGTCAACAGCTGGCAAGAAGCCCTGGAAGCCAAGGATGATATCGGCCTGCCCTGTATGGTGCGGCCATCCTTTACCATGGGCGGCTCGGGCGGCGGCTTTTGCGAGACCGAGGAAGAGTTCGAAACCATCGTCAAACGGGGCTTGGCCCTCTCGCGCATTCACGAAGTCTCCATCGAAGAGAGCATGCTCGGCTGGAAAGAGTACGAGTTGGAGGTGATGCGCGACTGCGGCGACAATGTGGTGATTGTCTGCTCCATTGAAAACCTTGACCCCGTGGGGGTGCACACCGGCGACTCCATCACCGTGGCCCCCATCCAAACCCTCTCAGACCGTGAATACCAGCGCATGCGCGATGCCTCCCTGGCGATTATTCGCGCCGTGGGGGTGGAAACCGGCGGCTCGAATATTCAGTTTGCGGTGAATCCCAGCGATGGCCGCCTGGCGGTGATTGAGATGAATCCCCGGGTGTCCCGTTCGTCGGCTTTGGCCTCCAAGGCCACCGGCTTTCCCATTGCCAAATTCGCCGCCAAATTGGCCGTGGGGTATCGTCTCGACGAATTGGTGAATGACATTACCAAGGAAACCCCCGCCTGTTTCGAGCCCGCCATCGACTACGTGGTGACCAAAATTCCCCGCTTTGCCTTTGAAAAATTCCCCGAAGCCGATGACCGTCTAGGCTATCAGATGAAGTCCGTGGGCGAGGTGATGGCGATTGGCCGCACCTTCCGCGAAAGCCTGCAAAAAGCCCTGCGCGGTTTGGAGACGGGATTCTGCGGCCTGGGCCCCAATAAGGCCAAAGACAATGCCCAGGACATTGACGAGAAAGAACTCCGCCATCAATTGGCCTATCCCCGGGCTGATCGCATTGTGCGCCTGCGCCATGCCCTGCTGATGGGGATGAGCGTCGAGGAGTTGTTTCAACTCACTGCCATTGACCGCTGGTTTCTCCACCACATTAAACGCATTGTCGATCATGAGCAGCAATTGCGCGACATCGGTTTTGCCGAAGTCACCCTTGAGCAGATGCGCGAGGCCAAGCGCGACGGTTTTTCCGATGCGCAATTGGGCTTTATCTGGGGCTGTCCCGAACAGGCGGTGCGGGCCAAGCGCTGGCAGTGGGACCTTCATCCGGTCTATAAGTTGGTGGACACCTGCGCCGCCGAATTTGCTGCGGTGACGCCGTATTATTATAGCACTTACGAAGACGAATGCGAAGCCCGTCCCAGTGCGCAGCGGAAAATCATGATTCTCGGCGGCGGTCCCAATCGCATTGGCCAGGGCATTGAGTTTGACTATTGCTGCTGCCATGCCGCCTTTGCCCTGCGCGAAGCCGGCTTTGAAACCATCATGGTCAACTCCAATCCCGAGACCGTGTCCACCGACTACGACACCTCGGATCATCTCTTTTTCGAGCCGCTGACGGTTGAGGACGTGCTGGAAATCAACCGCGTCATGCAGCCCGAGGGGGTGATTGTGCAGTTTGGCGGGCAGACGCCCCTCAATCTCTCCCTGGAATTGGAAGGGGCGGGGGTACCGATTATTGGCACCCTGCCCTCAGATATCGAGCGCGCCGGGGATCGCGGTATGTTTAAGGCCACCCTGGAAGAGCTGGATCTTTTGCAGCCTGATAACGGCATTGCTCGCTCTTACGAAGATGCCCTTATGGTGGCTGATCGCATTGGCTATCCCGTGGTGGTGCGACCCAGCTTTGTGCTTGGTGGCCGGGCGATGGAAATCGTCTACACCCGCAAAGATCTCGAACGCTATATGAAGCACGCCGTGGCGGCCTCCCCCGATGCCCCGGTGCTGGTGGATAAATTCCTGGAAAACGCCACCGAAATCGACGTCGACGCCCTGTGCGATGCCGACGAGGTGATTATCGGCGGGATGCTAGAACACATCGAAGAGGCGGGCATTCACTCCGGCGACTCGGCCTGCGTGATCCCCAGCTTTTCTCTCTCCGAGCGCCTGCTGGATCGCATGCGCGATATCACCAAAGCCCTGGGCAAGGCCTTTAATGTGCGCGGATTGATGAATGTGCAGTTCGCGGTGCGCCACGAGGAAGTCTATTTGATTGAGGTGAATCCCCGGGCCTCGCGCACCGTGCCGTTTATTTCCAAGGCCACCGGACTGCCCCTGGCTAAGGTGGCCGCCTTGATTCAAGCAGGTGCCAGCCTCAAAGATCTCGCCGTTAGCGGCAATCCTGAGCCCACGCATTTCGCGGTGAAAGAATCCGTGATGCCGTTTAATAAGTTCCCCGGGGTGGATACTATTCTCGGGCCGGAGATGCGCTCCACCGGCGAGGTTATGGGCTTGGCGGACTCCTTCTGTGAAGCCTTCCTCAAGGCCGAACTGGGTGCGGGCAATAAATTACCCGAATCGGGTAAGGTGTTTATTAGCGTCCGCGACAACGATAAGCGGGGCATGATTCCCCTGGCTTGGGAAATTGCCGATCTTGGCTAC
>REDX01000011.1 GCA_007695355.1 Planctomycetota bacterium | reverse complement strand
TAAGATTTGGTCACATTGGATAACGATGTCCCCGAATAATGCCGCATCAACCCTCGACAGCCCTCAATCACACATGCAGCCCTGGCGCCCCCCGGCCTGGGCCCAGGCCGGGGTCTTGGGTCTGAGTCTGGCTCTGGCCTACGTGACGGCGGCGGTGGGGGCCATGGCCTCTATCGATGCCGGGGCGTTTTATACCAGCCTTCAGCGGCCATCCTGGGCACCACCGCCCTGGCTCTTTGGGCCGGCCTGGACCCTGCTCTATACGCTCATGGCCATTGCCGCCTGGCTGCTGTGGCGGCGCATGGGCTGGCGGGCACTGCGCGGGCCGCTGCTGCTTTACCTCATCCACCTGCCAGTGAATGGGGCTTGGAGCTGGGTCTTTTTTGTCGGCCAGAACGGGGCCTGGGCGACGGTGAATATCCTAGTGCTGTTGGCAATGATCATGGCCTTGGTGGCCTGGTGGTGGAATCGGCAGCGCCTAGCCGCCCTCCTGCTGCTGCCCTATGTGGCCTGGGTGGGCTTCGCCAGCGCCCTCTGTATTCATCTATGGCGGGGGAATCCCGGCCTACTGTAGCCGCACCGTGGATTCCGGGGGGTATTCACCGCTGTATGGCCTTGTGGCATTGGGGATTTCTTCTGCCGGCCGGCCGTGATGCTGAGACATTCCCAGCCCAGTGCGCCGCCAAAGCCGTTTTCGGCGCCGCCCAGGGTTAGAACCTGCCGAGAATCGTTGGTATTATGCCCGAATCCCATGCCCTTGCTTCCTCCACCACCGCTGCCGCACGCGCCCTACCGGCCCTGATCCAAGGGGGCATGGGCATTGGCGTTTCCTCGTGGCGCCTGGCCCGGGCAGTCTCCCAGGCGGGTGCCCTGGGTGTGGTCTCGGGCAGTGCCTTGGATCGGGTATTAGCCTATCGCTTACAGGAAGGCGATGCTGAGGGCCACCTGCGCCGCGCCTTGGCGGCCTTCCCCCTGCCCGATGTCGCCCAGGCACTTATCGAGCAGTGGTTCCAACCCGCAGGCCTCTCTGCCCCCGGTGCCTACCGCCAGCCAGCGATGATCGATCATCAGCCCCGGCCCAGCACCCTGGGCCTTGTGGTGGCAGCCAATTTCGTCGAGGTGTGGCTGGCCAAGGAAAACCATCAGGGCCCGGTGGGAATCAATCTCTTAGAAAAATCCTCGGCGGCCAATCTCGCCTCCCTCTATGGCGCCCTGCTGGCCGGGGTGGATGCGGTGCTGATGGGGGCTGGCATTCCTAAGGATATCCCAGCTGCCCTCGATGCCCTCGCCGCCCACCAACCAGCCCAATTACCACTGATGGTGGAAGGCGCCCTGCCCGGCGAGCGCTTCCTTCTGCATTTCGACCCAGCCAGCGTCGGCGCCCTGGCCCCAGATCAGCGCCCAGCCCTACGCCGGCCGCCCTTCCTGGCGGTGATTAGCTCCGATGTTCTCGCCCAGTCCTTGCACCGCAGCACCGCCGGGGCGGTAGACGGTTTTGTGGTCGAACGCCATAGCGCCGGAGGCCATAATGCGCCACCGCGCGGGGCCCGTCAAAATGGTGAAGCCCTGACCTACGGGCCTCGGGATGAGGCTGATCTCGAGCGCTTACTGCGTCTAGAGCGCCCCTTCTGGCTGGCCGGCAGCCAAGGCTATCCCGGCGCCCTGGCGGCAGCCCAAAAGTTAGGTGCCCAGGGGATCCAAGTCGGCACCGCCTTTGCCCAGTGCCAGGAATCGGGGCTGCTGCCTGAGCTCAAATCGACCATCCATCAATTGCGCGCCCAGGGCAAGCTCTGCGTTGATACCGATCCCACCGCCTCGCCAACCGGCTTTCCCTTTAAGGTGGCGGATGTCCCCGACACCCTCTCCGAAGCCGACCGTTATGAACAGCGCCAGCGCATCTGTAATCAAGGGTTTCTGCGCCAGGCCTACCGCCGCGAGGACGGGCGCATTGGCTGGCGCTGCCCAGCGGAGCCGGCGGCGGCCTATATTGCCAAGGGGGGCCAGGCCGAAGACTGCGCAGGCCGCAAATGCCTGTGCAATGCCCTACTTGCAGCCATTGGCCATCCTCAGGCGGGGCCAAATGGCGAGCTTGAGGCACCACTGGTCACCGCCGGCGATTGCCTAGCCTGGACGAGCGACAGCGAAGTCATCCCCAGCGCTGCCGATATTATAGGCTGGCTGAGCGCCGTCGACTGCCAGGCTGATAAGCAGCCAAGTGGCCAGTCATATTAGGATCTGGGTTTTCATCTCATCTCCGAAGGTCAATAGAGAAAGTCATTCTAGTGTCCTGTCCATTAAATACCTTGAAAAATTCGCAGCGCCGTAGGGTAGCTGCAAGCCGCGGAAAGCGACGGAATAGCAGCGCTCCTGAGTAGCGCTGCTGCGGCCGACGCTCTGGCCATGCCTGGACTCAGTCTGCGCAGAGGTGCCGTGCAAGCACCGCTCATCGCCTGGGATACCCTGGGCAGCCTGGTGCCCGCCTGGGCCTGTCCCGACCCCGATATACCAGGAGCGCTCTTGCTGCGCCTGCATGAAAGCATGGGCTCCCGCGGCTGCGCTACCCTGACCGCCCGCGCTCATCACCAGGCTGAATTGGTTGACCTACTCGGTAAGGTCCAAACAAACCTTATTCCAATCAATGATCACCAATGGCAGATTACCTACACTCCTTACCAGCTCCTTTCCCTGCGTTTGCGCGCAGAATAACAATATTGATCCCCCGGTTAGTCCGGCTAAAGTTTTGCCTACGCAAACATGCCTCATAGCACCGAAACGGAAGGGAATGCAAC
>REDX01000012.1 GCA_007695355.1 Planctomycetota bacterium | reverse complement strand
CGCCATCGTTCACGGCGTGACCAACGGCCCTAGTGAGAGTCTGAATGCTAAGATACAGAAGATCAAGGCACGGGCCTGTGGCTTCCGAAATAAAAGACGATTTATCAATGCAATTTATTTCCATCTAGGCGGGCTGGATTTAATGCCGGCATCAATTCGCGCATGAATCACGCAAACCCCGGAAGCGCCATCTTCTTCGTTGCCTCCTCCTCATTTACACGAGTAAACATTGTCGTCGTCGCATCGAATATGGGGCACTACTGCGATTTTTAAAGATCACCTTTTGGGTGAATGTCTATTTTGATACAAGTCGTTCCTCAAAACGCAGTTGGGGCGACTTCGTCACCCCAACTGCGTTTTCTAGGCTAAAAAAACCAAGAACCCGCGATCCAGAAAGAGCGACCAGGTTCGTTGACGCGCTCGCTGTCGCTCTCATCGAAAATATTTTCTTGGCTGAGGTGGTGGGCGTAGGCGCGGTCGAAGAGGTTGTCGATGCCGACGCGCAGGCGAAAGGCAGGGGCGGGATCCCAGTGACCACGCAGGCTTACCGTGGCCCAGGTCGAACTGGGGCCGACATCGCGCAGGGGATCAAAGCGATGCTGGCGGTAATGACCCTCGCTGCCCACGCCCAGGCCATAGCTTGAGCCTTCCCAGTCCAGGCTAAGGCTGGCGCTGGCTGGGGCGATGCGGGCCACGGCGCCGCCGTCGCTGCGATTACGGGCGCGGGTATAACTGGCATCAGCACTCAGCAGCAGACGATGACCAGTCTGCAAGTCATAGTGTAGGCTCCCTTCCCATACCGCTCCCATAATATCGATGTCAGTATTGTCGTAGAGGAGGGGTTGATCGGCTGCGACTTTGACTTGGCGGATAGCGTCATCAACGCGATCGTAAAAGGCTTCAACCAGGGTACTCCAGTTGAGTCCCAGCCACTCGCCTTGGCCGCGGACACGCACATCCAGCATGTGGTGGCGTTCGGCTTTGAGTTCCGGATTTCCTAGGTGCCACATACCTGCCATGGGCCCCGGGCGGCGCATGAAAAATCCTTCAGTGGCGGTGGCCGGGCGATGGGCCAGGGATGCGGCGAGGCGCAGGTTCCAGGTCTGGTCCAGATCCGTTTGTAGGCCAAGGATGGCGGCGGGCAGAACCGCTTCCATGCTGCGCGCAGCGCTACCGTAGGCATCTTCGAGGGCGGTGATATCTGCGGCGGTATGATCGGCACGCTGCATGCGCCACCAGTCCAGGCGCAGGGAAGCTTCCAAACGCAGAGTATTACTTATGCCATAGAGACCTTCGGCATAGGCACCCAACTGTCGCGTGTCTACATTGTTCCACATTGGTGAAATGACCATATTGGTACTTTTATTAATGAGTCCGGCGTCTTGTCGATTGTTGGCTCCATCAAGGCCGATTTGCAGATTCCAAGCACCCGCAGTTGTCACCTTTTCAGGGCCCAGATCTACTGACCAGCGTCCGCCAAAACTGTGCGTTTGTGAAGGTGCTTCCCTGTGCATGGCTGGATTGGCCTGCTCGCGCAGGGAGAAATTATCCATGAGGTGCTCGACTTCGCTCCAATGCAGGGCAACGCGACTGCGGCGCACCGTTTCTTCATCCGCTGACCATGTCCAACCAAGGGTGCCATAGCGGGCTGTGGACAAGGGCGAATCCATGCCCGCCCCGGGATAGCGCACCTCGCGATGAGTGCTGATCGAGGCTTCGCCATCAAGGCGCCAGTCGGGCGCCGCCTGCCAGGCGCCCAGGACGCTGGCCTGGGCCGAGCGATTGCCGGCACTTACCGTCTGATTATTGCCATCGCGGTAATCGCTGGCCTCTTGGGCGCTGAGTAGGGAGCGCAGGGCCCAGGGGCCACGGCCAGTATTCACATCGGCGCTGATGGTTCGCTGGTCATCGATGCTGCGCCATTGGCTGCCGATCTCGCCTGCGAGGTGCGGTTCTTCGCCGGCCTGAACCATGGCGCGACGGTGCAGGCGCAGGCTGCCAGCGGGAGTGGGCAAGCCGTGGGCCAGGCTTTGCAGTCCGCGCTCGACGCTGAGTTCATCGAAAAGGCTGGGGTTGAAGTAGGAGCTGGGGGGATCCATGCGGTTGGGACAGCCGGCAATAATGGTGGCGCCATTAGCTTGTACGCCGACGCCGCCTTCGCCTTGGCCGCGGATAATGGGGTCAATGCCCATGCCGCCTAGCCGCGAGCCGCTGATACCGGGTAAGCGGCGGAGGAGATCACCACTGTCATGGGCATCGCTGCCCGGCGCGGTGATGGTGGGTGGACGGTGTTCAGGGGTGATAATCAGGGTCTCAGCTGCTGATTCGGCCGCCGCCAGAGGCAGGCCAGCGCTTATCACGATGAGGGTGAGGCTGCAGACCCTGCGCGCCAGCACCCTGGCGCGCGGCATGGTGGGATGGGGAGATGCGGGAAATCGTGGGATAGACATGAAAACTCCAGCGGTGCGCAGCAGTCCTCGTCGGGGCTGGCACCGGTGTGGTGATGAGGTGAATGATGGGGGAATGGGTGATCCATGGGCGGCCCCGCCGCGGCTCCGCACTCGCTCGCGAGTGGCATGGCCAAGTAGCAACGGCGAACAGCCCAAGGGAATCACCGCCTGAAGGTGAGCATCCTGGCCCATACGGCCTCTGACGCATTGCTGGCGCAGCAGATGTCTGCGGCGCAAGCTATGTTCAGGGGTATGGATGGCTCAGGTCTAAGGGGGTGGTGCCTGGGAATCGCCGAAGGGGCTAGCTGCCGGAAATGGGCACCGGCGCTGCAGGCTGTGCCTG
>REDX01000104.1 GCA_007695355.1 Planctomycetota bacterium | reverse complement strand
GCCACCGTAAAGCGGGCGTAGGAGGCGGTGAGTTCATCGCGCTCGGCCAGCACTGGGACGTGTTCGGAGGGTTCGAAGAAAGAGAAGACGCCGGCGGTTTCCTGATACGCGCCGGTGGCAATACCAACCAGGTCAGAAAGTACGGCGCTGGCGGTGGGCAGGGCACCGGCACCTTGGCCAACCAGCAGATTAGGGCCGGCGGCGTGGCCATCGATGAGGACGCCATTATAGTTACCGGGCACCGAGGCCAGGGGGTGGTCGAGGGGGACGAGGGTTGGCGCTACCCGCAGTTCCAGACCAGATTCACGGCGCGCCGCCACCGCCAGCAACTTAATCCGGCAGTCCATGCGCTTGGCCGAGGCGATATCATCCGCGGTAATATTTTGGATGCCCTCAACGCTAAAGCTGCCGAATTCGACTACGGTGGAGAAAGCAATGCGGGTGAGGATGGCCAGTTTATGGGCGGTATCGGTGCCGTTGAGATCAAGGGCAGGATCGGATTCGGCGTAGCCGAGTTCTTGGGCTTGGCCCACCGCTTCGTTTAAATCAAGGCCGTTTTCCTCCATTTGCGTGAGCACGTAATTGCAGGTGCCGTTGAGAATGGCGTGCAGGCTATGGATGTGGTTGGCCACCAGGCCATCGCGCAATGAGGCGATTACCGGAATGCCGCCGGCAACCGCGGCTTCGAAGGCAATAGCAACCTGGTGCTGACGGGCGAGGGGAAAGAGTTCGCGGCCGCGCTCGGCGAGTAAAGCCTTATTGGCGGTAACCACATGCTTGCCGGCGCGCAGGCAGGCGGCGGCAATATCAAACGCATCATCGGTGCCGCCAACCAGGTGGATGACGCTCTTAATGGCGTCATCTTCGAGGATGGCAGACAGATCGGTGGAGAGTTTGGCCTGGCCGCGCAAACGCTGATCGCGGCTGCGATTGAGATTGCGGGTAACAATGGCGCGACAGTCGAAGGCCAAGCCGCAGCGCTCTTGGAGGAGGGAAGCATCGTCGTGTAAAAGCTGCAGAACGCCATTGCCGACGGTGCCCCAGCCCACTAAACCGAAACCATAGTGTGATGTCATGGCAGGAGGTTAGCCGGATGGCGGCAACGGCAAGTCGTTGCGTTTCGCGAAGCGGGGTAAATCCGGGGGGTTCAGGGCGGCTCAATGCTCACCTTGGATGAGGAATCCCCGCTTCGCGGTGGATGTTTTTAGGGCAAAAAGCCCCCTATTCATGGCATTTTTGCTGGCCGATCAGAGGATCGGCGATCCCGGGGGTAAGTTTTGAGGCGCCCTGTCCGGGGGTTAGGTCTCCCTGTTGCACCCCCCGGAGAGAGGGGACCATATCCGCCCATGAGCACCTCCGATACCCCCTGGGCCGCCATTCGTGCGGCCATCGACGCCGCCCACGCCGCCGACCCTCAGCTTGAAGACGGGGTTCCCGCCGAACTGCGCTATGCCGATCGGGTAGAAGCCTGGGTCTGCGCCCTGCTGCCCGATGCCGGCCCATTTGAGCGCCTGCCTGCCCGCTGTCAGCACCTTGAGCGCTGGGCCATTCCCCGCGATGATTATCCCCGCGATCGGCCAAGCTACCTGCGCTGGCGTCGCGATCTGGGAGCGCGCCAGGGGCAACGGGCCCGGGAATTGGCCCTCGCCCAGGGCCTCGATGAGGCCCAGGCCGAGCGCCTTGAGCGCCTAGCCGCCAAGCGCGCGCCCAAGGACGATGCCCTCGCCCAGGCGATGGAAGATGCCGCCTGCCTGGTCTTCCTGGAGCACCATGCGGTGGATTTCGCCGGCACCCAGCCCAGCGACAAGGTGGTCGATATTTTACGCAAGACCTGGGGCAAAATTTCCCCCGCGGGTCAGGAAGCGGCGCTGCGCCTTGATCTGCATCCGGCGGTCAAGGAATTGGTGGGCAAAGCCCTCGGCGCCTAATCCCATGAATGGGCCCTCTCCCGATCCTGCGGCTAAGCCTGAATCTGAGCCGCCAACGGATCAGACACAGCTGGAGCTGGGCCTCAGCCCGCCACCAGACCCGGCGGTACACGCAGTCGAGCGCAGCGGACTTTGGGTGGCCGAGGTGGCGGTGGATGCACCGGGGCGGGATAGCTATTCCTACGCCATACCGCAAACGATGGCGGCGGCGTTGCAGCCCGGAGATGGGGTGGAGGTGCCCTATGGCCGCCAGGGACGGCTGCTGCGGGGATTCGTTCTGCGTCGCCACGATCAGCCGCCGGCAAAGATTCGGCTTAAGGCAGTGGCCAAGCACCGGCCCGATATCCATCTGCCACCGCAATTATTGACCTTGGTGGCCTGGGCGGCGCGCTACTACCGCTGCCATCTTGGCGAATTCTTGGCGGCGGCGGTGCCGGCGGCGGTGCGGCGGGGGGTACAGATGCGCGCGGAGCGCCGGCTGAGTGTGGCTGCGCCGCCGCCGGATTCCCGGTCCTTAACTCCGCGTCAGGCCCAGGCCCTCGGTGCCCTTGCCGAGCAGCCGGCGGGGCACTTTACCTATCTGGAAGCGATGGCCCTGGCCGGGGTGGGTCGCGGCGTGATCAACAAATTGGTGGCCGCGGGGGCCTTGCTTGAGGAGGCGGAGCGGCAGATCCACGAAATCCATTTACCGGTAAAAAATGAGCGTTTTGCCCTCTCGGATGAGCAGACGATTGCGGTGCAGCGGGTGGCGGCGGCCTTGGCTCCGTCACGGCACGAGGTTTTCTTGCTCTACGGGGTGACTGGATCGGGCAAAACCCTGGTCTATATGGATTTGGCGCAGCGGGTCATTCAACAGGGCGGTCGGGTGTTGGTGCTCTTACCGGAGATTAGCCTCACCCCGCAGTTGGCGGCGCGCTTTCGTCAGCGCTTTCCTCGGCTGGCGGTATGGCACTCCGGCTTTAGCGCCGGCGAGCGCAGCGAACAGTGGCAGCGGGTGGCGGCAGGCGAAGTGGAGCTGGTGATTGGCACCCGCTCTGCCCTCTTCGCGCCGCTTGCCGACCTTGGGCTGATTATTGTCGATGAGGAGCATGACGGCTCTTACAAGCAGGACTCCGATCCCCGTTATCACGCTCGGGATTTGGCGGTGGTCTATGGCATGCAATTGGGCATCCCGGTGCTGCTCGGCTCGGCCACCCCGTCATTGGAGAGTTACCACAACGCCTTGCAGCAGCGCTATACCCCGCTGACCATGGTAAAGCGGCCCCTCGGTGGCCAGCTACCTACGGCGCGGCTAATTAATATGCGCGAAGAATCCCAGGCCCAGGGTCGCTTTGCCCTTTTGTCGCTTGATTTGGTGACCCGCCTGCGCCAGGGCCGGGAGCGGGGTGAGCAGTCCATTATTTTACTCAATCGCCGGGGCTGGTCCCCCATTGTCTCCTGCACCGCCTGCGGCCATACCCTCATGTGCCCGCACTGCGATATTGGTCTTACCCTACACCGAGGTGAGTCGCGCCTGCGCTGTCATTACTGCGGCCACGAGGCGGGTATTCCAGAACGCTGTCCGGCCTGCGGCAAAGCCCAATTGAGCGCCAAGGGTCTAGGTACCGAGCAGCTGGAATCCCTCCTGAATACAGCGGTACCCGGCATGCGCACCCTGCGCGTCGATGCCGATACGGTGGCGCGCAAGCACGGGCATGCTCAATTGTTAGCGCGCTTTGCCGCCGGCGAAGCCGACTGCCTAGTGGGCACCCAGATGGTGGCCAAGGGTTTGGATTTTCCTCGGGTAACCACCGTTGGCGTGATTCAGGCCGATCGGGGCCTGGGGATCCCGGATTTCCGGGCCGCCGAGCGCACCTTTCAGTTGGTGGCCCAGGTGGCCGGCCGGGCCGGCCGCGGCGAGCAACCGGGGGAGGTGATTGTCCAGGCCCTGGATACGGATGCCCCGGCCCTGCGCTGCGCCCTGTCTTTGCGCATTAAATCCTTTTACACCGAAGAGTTGCGGCATCGTCAAGAACTGCGTTATCCGCCCCATGGTGGTTTGGTGCGCTTCCTTTGGTCCGGCCCGAGAGAGGAGCAGGTGCAGGCCCAGGCCGAGGCGTTTCGCGCCGCCGTTACCCCCGCCCTTGGGGATAGCCTGCTCCTCGGCCCGGGTCCAGCTGGCATTGCGGTGATTAAGGACCAAGTGCGCTATCACGCCTTACTAAAAGCCACCAGTCGTGCTGCAGCTCAGGCAACGCTCAACCGTATTCTGCCGCTGGCCCACCCTCTGGCCCGGGATCCGGTGCGGATCAGTATCGATGTGGATCCCCTATCGATTAGTTAAAGGCAGGAAGCCGGTGCTGTCCGGCCGTGCTCGATTCTTGCCTAGCATAGCTGCTTTACCTCGCTCTTGCATGGCGGGTGGTCGCTTGGCATATTGGCGGAATGTCCTCCCACTATCGCGCTATTGTCGGTGCTGCAAACCAGCTGCTTGAGGCTGCAGACGGCGAGACTGTGGAGGGCCGGCGATTGCGGATTTTAGTCGCCGATGACGATCCCATATTCCGCAAGCGAGGCCTCACTATTCTGCGTTCGGTTGCGGAGGTATCGCAAGCAGAAGATGGGAAGCAGGCGATCTTCGCTGTTGATCAGGCCTATGCCCGGGGCCGGCCCTTTGATGTTGTGATCACGGATATCTATATGCCCGGCGTTGATGGTTTGGCGGCAGTACGGGCAATTCGCAGCATGGAACAAGCACGTGGATCCGGCCTCAGCCTGCGTCTGATTATTTCCTCAGTGGCGCGTTCGCCGATGCTGATCCAGCAGCATGCAGGCGGCCTGGTTGATGCCTATTTTGTGAAACCCCTCGATCGCCGTTTATTAATGCGGCGCTTGGTGGAGTGGGGATTGCTTGAGCGCTTGGATAACGGTGGTCCCCAGACAACGAGACTCCATCGCCGAAAAGAGAACTGATATTTTCAGGCTCGACCGTTTTCTGGCCCGGCAAGTGGGCCCTTTATTCAAAGTTTGACGCGCCAGGTCAAGCACAATGGCTTTAAGGACATTTGCGGTATTTTTATGCACCCTCGCTATTCCGAGCACGCACCGCGCCGCATCCTGCTATGGGTTCCGATGGCGGTTATTACCGCGGCCTCTCTGCTTGCCGCTGGGGTGGTCCAGCAGGCAGAAAATTCCCGGGCCCACCTCAATGAACGCAATCAGGTGGCACACCAGATGGCGACGCACCGCGCCAAATTGGAAGGGCTGATCCACGCGAATATTATGGCCATACAGGGCATGGTATCGGCCCTCGCCTATGATCCCCAGCTTGACCATGAACGCTATGAGCGCCTTGCTGCCCCGCTGTTTCGCAGTGGTTTACAGTTGCGCAATATTGGCGTCGCTCCGGACCTGGTCATCCGCTATACCTATCCCCTGGCAGGTAATGAGGCTTCGATAGGCCTCAATTTAGCGCAACATCCACAGCAGGCCCAAGCCGCTATTACCGCCCGTGATGAAAGGCGGCTCGTCCTTGCTGGCCCCTTGCCGCTGGTTCAAGGTGGCACTGGTTTGATTGGCCGACAGCCGGTGTTTCTGGACGATGAACAAGAACATTTTTGGGGCCTGATTGCAGCGGTTATTGATGTCGATCTTCTTTACCAGGCCGCAGGACTCAGCAATGGTGATCTGGCCGTGAACCTTGCGATTCGTGGGCGTGATGAAGAGGCAAGCGCTGGCGCGGTTTTTTTCGGTTCAGAGCGCCTTTTCGCCAGCAAGCAGGATGCCGTCACCATGCCGATCGTGCTGCCTGGTGGCGAGTGGGAGATGGCCGGAATGCCGAATGGTGGTTGGACTCCGCCGTCGGGCCTGAGTTGGCAGGGTGCTTCTGTGCTCGTGGGTGGCTTGATCATTGCCTTGCTTTCCGGTTTGGTTGCCCAGATGGCCGAGCGCCGCCGCCGCGATGAAGAGCGTTACGAAATGCTGGCTGAACACGGGCGCACCATCGCTTGGGAAACCGACGCCAAGGCTCGTTTTGTTTACCTTGCTCCAACCCTGCAGGCGATTACGGGATTCTCTCCTAAGGAGTTTATTGGCCGTCCGGTTTGGGACCTTCACCCTGAAGAAGGCCGAGACGCCTTTCGTTCAAGCGTTGAGGCGATGATTAATGACCCTCGTCCGGTGCATCATTTACTCAACCGTCTGCGCACGAAATGCCATGGTCAAGTCTGGGTGGCCTCGCATTGCATGCCCATTCTTGCCGCCGATGGCACCCTGCTGGGCTATCGAGGCAGCGATACCGATGTGAGTGATCGGATGCTTGCCGAGGAGGAACGACGGGCGGAAGTGGAAGAGCGGCGATTACTTCTCGATCACATCCAAACCCAAATCTGGTATCTTACTGATCCCCTTACCTACGGCGCGATGAACGAGGCCCATGCACTATTTCTTGGGTGCCCAGTAGGAGATCTATCGCATCGCACATTATACGAACTTTTGCCGGATTGGGTGGCAGAAGTCTGCCGTAAATCCAACGCTGAGGTCTTTGCCACTGGCCGCACCGTACGCACCGAGGAGTGGGCACTCAACGCCAAGGGCGAGCGGCGATTATTGGCAGTGGCCAAGGTTCCTCGACTCAATGAGGAGGGTGAGGTGCAATACGTGGTATGCTCGGCAGAGGATATTACGGAAGCGCATCAGGCCACCTTGGCTCTTCAGCACGCCCATCATTTGCAATCTTTACTGACGGACATTGCGCTAGGGCATATTAATGCCCCAATCAACGAGCTTGATCAGCGGATTATGACATCCCTGAGTCAATTGGCCCAAGCATTCGAGGCGGATCGGGCCTACGTTTTCTCCTATGATTCCATTGCGCGCACCTGTACGAACACCTATGAATGGTGTGCTCCAGACATTGCGCCCCAGCAGGACGAACTCCAGCAGGTATCCTTCACAGATATCCCTGGTTGGTTTGAGCAACACAGCCGCGGTGAGCGAGTGCATGTGCCACGCGTTGAGGAGTTGACCCATGATAGTCTGCGCCAATTACTTTTACGTCAGGGTATATGTAGTTTGATTGCTGTGCCGATTTTGCATGGCGAGCAGTGTCTAGGCTTTGTTGGTTTTGATGCGGTGCGTCGGCACCATGACTTTTCCATGGATGAGCAACAATTGCTGGCGGTTTTTGCGCATATGCTGGCGGCGGTCTTTGCTCGCCGCGACGACGAAGCGGCTCTGCGCGAGGCAACCGAGCGCGCCGAGGCAGCAGCCCAGGCAAAAGCCGAATTCTTAGCCAATGTCAGCCACGAAATTCGCACGCCGATGAATGGCATTATGGGCATGACTGAATTCCTATTGGAAACGGATCTGGATCCACAGCAGGAAGACTGGGCACGTACCGTCTACACCTCATCCGAACATCTATTGAGCATCCTCAATGACATCCTTGATTTCTCCCGTCTTGATATGGGCCGGATGTCGGTAGAAAATTTGCGGTTTGATATGCACGCATTGATGCATGGCGTGGTGGAACCTTTCCGCTCACAATTGCGCGATGGCAAGGTAGATATGGTGGTACGTTTGGCCTCAGATTTTCCGCGTTGGTGGTGTGGTGATCCCTCACGTTTGCGGCAGATTCTTTTCAATCTCTTGGGAAATGCGGTTAAATTCACCCATCAAGGAGAAATCCGCCTGAGTGCGGCGAGACATCCTCGTGGGCTTCAACTGCAAATCAGCGACACGGGCATAGGTATCCCGGCGCATCGCTTGCGGGCTATTTTAGAGCCCTTTGAACAGGCCGATAATTCGACATCCCGCACCTATGGTGGCACCGGATTAGGATTGGCGATTTGCGTCCGTCTCGCCGCCTTGTTGGGGGGAGAAATCGAACCACATAGCGAAGAGGGTAAGGGCACCACCTTCACCGTGACCCTGGGCCTAGAGCCGGATATTGATCAGAGCGCCCCTGATGCGCCTCAGCTTGAGCGGCTGCAAGAAGTTCAGCTGCTCTTGCTGGGGCCGGCTACCTCCTCTCGGGAGATAATCGTTGAACAGCTCGGACAGCTTGGGGTGCGCCATTATACCTCGGACCGTTTGGACGAGGCGGTCACCGATGCCGCTTGGCCTGCCACCACCATGCTTCTCGCCGACCATGCGTTGGGGGTGGAGAGGTTGCGGGCCCTATTGCAAAGCGCCGATCGCCGTCCGCTGGTTGTCTATTCGGCCCTCGGTCAACCCGGCGAAGGGGCGGCCATGTCGTCTATCGGTTGTCGCGGCTATGTCGTAACTCCGTGCACAGCACAGTTGCTAGCTCAAGTTTTGGCCGCTGCTGCCGCCGGGAATGGCGACACTGGTATGATTACCCGACACAGCCTGCGCGAAGCAAGGCCCAATGATGAAGATGAACTGGTGGGTCCCCTGGTTGGTCTGAGCGTGCTCTTGGTTGAGGATAACCAGATTAATCAGCGGATGGCGGCACATCTTTTGAAGCGTTTGGGGGCAGAGGTAACGCTTGCCAGTGATGGCCATGAAGCGCTGCGCTTGAGTTCCGCGGAGGGCCTGGATTTAGTTCTCATGGATGTACAGATGCCCCATATGGATGGTTTTGCCGCCACCGCTGCGATTCGCCAACGGGAAGCTGAACAGTTACGTCCGCGCCTTCCGATTATTGCCCTAACGGCCAATGCCATGGAGGGCGATCGCGGTCGCTGTCTCAGCGCGGGGATGGATGACTATCTATCCAAACCTTTGCGCCGAGAAAATCTTATCCAGGTGGTTAGCCGATTACTGGGCCGTGCCTGAGGAGAAACCCTCAAGCGCTTGCACCACCCGCTCAATGGATGGTTCTTCGATGGCGATATCGGCGATCGGCAAGACCCCAACCAAATGTTCTAAAAGGGCGCCAGTGGTAATGTCCTGGGCCGGGAAAATGAGGAGCAGTTCCACTTCGCTTTCCTGCTGCCACTCTAAATCTGGCCAGGGTAAGTCGGGCACCTCGTCGAGACGCACCGGGCGCGAGCATCGCAGTAGTAAACGTTTGCGCCCGCCATAACGATGCTTAAGGGATTCACAGGATCCGTCGTGCATAATCCGGCCATGGTCGATGACAATCACTCGGGTGCAGATGGCTTCGATGTCCTGCATATCGTGGGTGGTCAGCAGAAAGGTGGTTCCAAGTTCTCGGTTGAGTTCGCGTAAAAAATCCCGCAGGTGGGCCTTGGTCACCACATCTACCCCTACCGTTGGCTCATCGAGAAAGACCATTCGCGGCTGGTGTAATAGGCTGGCGGCGAGATCCGCCTTCATGCGCTGGCCGAGGGAGAGCTTGCGCACCGGGGTGGCAAGGAACTCGCCCAAGCCCAGCACCTGATCAAAGCGCGCCATGCGTTTAGCGAAGTCCTCAGGGCTCACGCGGTAAAGGCGGCGCAAAAGTTCTAAGCTTTCGGCCACCGCCAGATCCCACCACAACTGGGTACGCTGGCCAAAGACCGCACCCACGGTGCGTACATAAGCGGTGCGCTCGGCCTGGGGGTGAAAGCCATTGACCTGCAGTTCGCCCGAGGAGGGGGCAAGAATGCCGGTAAGCATTTTGATCGTCGTGCTTTTTCCGGCACCATTGGGCCCAATATAGCCGACGCACTCGCCGGCGTGGATATCGAGGTCGATATGATCGACGGCGGTAAGCTCGCGATAGCGACGGTCGACGCAGTCGCGCAGCGAGCCCCAAAAGCCGGGGCGACGGTCAAAGACGCGAAAGGTCTTACTGAGGTTGCGGGCGCGGATTACCAGCTCGTCACTCATGGGTGAGAGTGTCGGCTGCGATCGGCGCTGGCGCAAGCCTTGTGCCGGTGGCTGTCCGCTTAGCATCCACCCCCCCGTTCAGCCTTCCCTGGACGGCAGTTTAAGGAGTCGGCGCATGCGTTCGGATACCGTCAAAAAGGGCTCGGAACGTGCCCCTCATCGTGCCCTGCTGCGGGCTACTGGCTTGACGGATGAGGATTTTGCCAAGCCCTTCATTGGCGTTTGTTCTTCCCACATCGAGGTGATTCCCGGTCACGTTCACCTGGATAAGGTGGCGCGCATTATTGCTGACGCTGTGCGTGCCGCCGGCGGCGTGCCTTTCATCTTCAATACCATTGGCGTTGACGATGGCATCGCCATGGGCCACGACGGCATGCTCTATTCTCTACCTTCGCGCGAACTCATCGCCGATAGCGTGGAGACGGTGGTCAATGCCCACTGCTTTGATGGTCTGATCTGCATTCCCAACTGCGATAAGATTGTGCCCGGCATGTTGATGGGCGCCATGCGCTGTAATGTGCCAACCATCTTTGTCTCCGGTGGGCCGATGAAAGCTGGTGTTACCGATGAGGGCGAGGCCATCGACCTCGTCACCGCCTTCGCCGCGGTGGCCGAGCACAACGCCGGTAAGATCGATGACGCGCGGCTGCTCCATATTGAGAAGAACGCCTGTCCCACCTGCGGCTCCTGTTCGGGCATGTTCACTGCGAATAGCATGAACTGCCTCAGCGAGGCCTTGGGTCTCGCCCTGCCGGGTAATGGCACCATTTTGGCCGGCGATTCCCCGGAAAAACTCAATCCTGAGCGCATCGATCTTTTTCGTCGCGCCGGTGCCCACATTCTGAAATTGGTGGAGTGGGACCTTAAGCCCTCGGATATCGTATCCCTCGAAACCTTCGATAATGCGGTGGCCCTCGATATCGCCATGGCTGGTTCCACTAATACGGTGCTGCATCTCTTGGCCATCGCCCGCGAGGCCGGTATTCCCTATGATCAGATGCGCATTAACGATATTTCGCGCAGGGTGCCCACCCTGTGCAAGCTCAGTCCCAATGGGCCGCATCATATCCAGGACTGTCACCGCGCTGGTGGTATCTATGCGATCTTGGGTGAATTGGCCGCCGGCGGCCTTTTCGACACCTCGCGGCCCACCGTCCTCGGCAAAACTTTTGCCGAACTGCTTAAGGGTGTGCGCACTCAAGATCCGATTGTCATCCGCGCCATCGACAACCCGCACACCGTTGACGGCGGGCTAGCGATTCTCTCAGGGAATTTAGCCCCTAAGGGATGCGTGGTGAAGAGCGCCGGGGTACTGCCGGAGATGCTGGCCTTTGAGGGCACTGCGGTGTGCTTTGATTCGCAGACTGCCGCCTGCGAGGGCATCCTCTCTGGCAAAGTCAAGGAAGGCGATGTGGTGGTAATCCGCTATGAGGGCCCGAAGGGCGGACCTGGTATGCAGGAAATGCTTGCCCCCACCAGCTATATCAAGGGCGCCGGGCTTTCCGGCAAGGTGGCTTTGGTGACCGACGGTCGTTTTTCTGGGGGCACTTCTGGCGCCTCCATTGGCCACGTCTCGCCCGAGGCCGCCGCCGGTGGCACCATCGCCCTGGTTCAAGACGGCGACCGTATCCGTTATAGTATTGCCGAGCGCAGCATCGAGTTACTGGTGGACGAGGCCACCCTCGAACAGCGCCGCATCGCCCTGGTGCCCCCGCTTAAACGGGTGCCCGGCTCCTGGCTCAAACGTTACCAGGCAATGGCCACCAGCGCCGACACCGGTGGCATTTTGCAGGTGCCGGGCTGATTCGCTGCCTTATTTGGGGGCGATGGGGCTGAGCTTCCAGATATCGCGGTTGTAGTCTTGCATCGTACGGTCGGTGGAGAATTTGCCGCAGGCGGCGCTATTGAGGATGGCTGAGCGCACCCAGGCTTCTTGGTTGCGGTAGAGGGCGGCAGCGGCCTCTTGGGCCTTGACGTAACTGGCGAAATCGGCGCAGACCATCCAGTAATCGCCCCACTCGGTGAGGGCATTGATGATATTATCGAAAATGCCGGGTTCGCACTGGTTGAAGTGGCCGGAACGCAGGAGATCCAATACCTGGGCCAGTTCTGGAGAGTCTTGAGTCGCTTTTTGAGGATTATAATTGGCGCGCAGCGCCACCACCTCATCAGAGGTAAGGCCAAAGAGGAAGAAGTGGTCTTCACCTACTTCTTCACGCATCTCTATGTTTGCGCCATCCAGGGTTCCGATGGTGAGCGCCCCGTTCATCATAAACTTCATATTGCCGGTGCCTGATGCCTCTTTGCCGGCGGTGGAAATCTGTTCTGAGAGATCCGTTCCGGGGGCAATGATTTCCATGGTGGAGACCCGATAATTGGGGAGGAAGGCAACCTTTAAAAGATCACCGACATCGGGATCGTTATTCACCACATCGGCGACGCCGGTGCAAAGCTTGATAATGCTCTTGGCCATGGCATAGCCTGGCGCTGCTTTGCCACCAATAAGGACGCAGCGCTTGGTCCAATTGGCGGTGTCGCCGTTCTTAATGCGATGATAGAGGTGGATGACGTGTAGGATATTGAGTAACTGCCGCTTATATTCATGGATCCGTTTTACCTGGACGTCAAACATTGCTGCGGTATCGAAATGGACTCCGCAATCCTGTTCAACCAACTCTGCCAGGCGCTGCTTATTTGCCAGTTTCACCGCAATCCAGCGCTTGCGGAAGGCGGCGTTATCGACTTTCGCCTCCAGCTTGCGCATCTGCGAAAGATCGGTGACCCACTCCTTGCCAATTTCCTTATTCAAGAGTTCGGTAAGGCCGGGGTTACACCAGGCCAGCCAGCGGCGCTGGGTAACACCATTGGTTTTATTATTGAACTTTTCTGGCCAGAGTTGGAAGAAATCATTGAAGAGTCCTTCTTGAATCAATCGGGAATGCAATTCGGCCACCCCGTTGACGGAGAACGATCCGACAATGCCCAGGTAGGCCATGCGAATTTGCGGTTGTGGGCCATCTTCGATAATCGACATGCGGGCTTGCCGGGCTCCATCGGCTGGCCACTTATTGGCGACAGTGCGCATAAAGCGGGCATTGATTTCCATAATGATTTCTAAGGGCCTGGGCAATAGCTGCTTAAACAAGGCCAAGGGCCACTTTTCCAAGGCTTCGGGCAGCAGCGTGTGATTGGTGTAGGCCATGGTTTTAGTAGTGATTGCCCAGGCTGCGTCCCAGGTTAGGGCGTGTTCGTCCATTAATAGGCGCATCAATTCGGCCACCGCTACGGTTGGGTGCGTGTCGTTAAGCTGGAAGGCATTTTTGTCGGCAAAATTGCTAAAGTCTTCGCCGTGGACACTGGTCCAGCGGCGCAGGATGTCCTGCAGGCTGGCTGAGGCCAAGAAATACTGTTGCCGCAGGCGTAGTTCTTTGCCGTTCTCCGATTGGTCATTGGGATAGAGGACCATGGAGATATTTTCGGCTTCATTTTTGGTGCGTACGGCAGTGGTGTAGTCGCCCTTATTGAAATCGTGAAGGCCAAAGACCTCGGTGGCTTGGGCCTTCCATAGACGCAGGGTATTAACGGTTCCGTTATTGTAGCCGGGGATGGGCACATCATAGGGCATGGCCACCACATCTTCGGTATTTGCCCAGCGCACGCGGAGGCGGCCTTGGGTATCATGGAAGAATTCACTGTGGCCTTTAAAGGGCACCAATTGCGCATATTCGGGGCGAATCATTTCCCAGGGGCTGCCGTGAACCAGCCAGTGGTCCGGCTCTTCGACCTGATAGCCATTTTCGATGAGCTGGCGGAACATGCCATATTCATAGCGGATGCCATAGCCCATCACCGGCAGCTGAAGGGTGGCGCAGCTATCAAGGAAGCAGGCGGCCAGGCGGCCCAGGCCACCATTGCCAAGGCCGGCGTCTTGTTCTTGCTCGATGAGATCTTCGAGCTTGACGCCGACGGCCGACACCGCCTCCTTAATCACCTGCAGGCAGTCAAGATTGATAATCGCATTGCCCATCGCCCGGCCCATGAGGAATTCCAGGGAGAGGTAATAGGCGCGGCGACAATCGGCCTGATAATAAGCGGCATGGGTGTTTTTCCAATGCACCATCAGCCGGTCGCGCAGGGTTTGCGCCAGGGCTAGGGCCCGATAGCGGTC
>REDX01000036.1 GCA_007695355.1 Planctomycetota bacterium | reverse complement strand
GGCATTCTAGACGTGCAAAGGCCTCAAACCTGTCTGCCGACGAGCAGGAGAGCCGGTAATGATCGTTGGGATGACAGGGGCCAGTGGTATTAAACAGACGGCGCATGGTGGCAAAGGGTAAGCGGCGAATGTCTGAGACAACCAACAGCGCTTGATGGGGAAGCCTTCTCCCCCGCCAATACTGATGCTAGTCAGCCCAGGGATCCCGCCACTGTTCCTGCTCCCAGAGCAATCGCCTGGGTGGGGCGCGACGGCTGGGGAGGGCGGGGGCCCTCTGGGGGATCGTTGTATTTATGCAATAGCACCATATTACACTTGGACCAATTATTAACATTAATACGCAGAGCTGTTCCGTAGCCATTCCAGTCTTCTCGCTTTATGGACTTAATGGGCCAATTGCTGAGATGGGCTTGAACCTCTCTGAGGACCTCTTCAGTATACTCTTTTTCGAGTTGAATCATCTTGGAAAGGGCAGAGAAGTTGGACTCAATAAAGGCTCGATGTTCGGTATGCATGGCGGATCTCACGGTGTGGTTACGGAGGTTTAACAAGAAGTCGCGGAGGAAAATAATCCATTTGGTTATGGGAGTGCTGGAGAAGCCCTGGCCCATTTCGCATTCAATTGAGCATATCAGATCTTCATAGGTGATGTTGATCCAATTGTCAGGACCGGCCGATCGATGGGGAGTCAAAAGAACAAAGAAGGCCTTTTCCCCTTGCTTTGCGGTGCTCTTGATGTAGTTTTCGTATTGGGAAAACGGATTATTGGCTGAGTGTCGAATTTTGTTCTCAATGGCGATGACACAGTGATTGAGCCACAGGACGATATCTAAGCGTTTGTTGTCCGTTGTAATGTCCTCCCGCACAGGTGCTCTAGTGAGCATTGCTGGTTCACTATCTTCGGTGATGCATGGGAGCAGTCGTAGGAAGGATCTGAGAACTAAGTCATCCAGCCCGTGGCACTCATTGGGATCCATGAAGAAGCAAAGAACATCGCTGCAGGTATTCTCATAGTACCCTCTCCCGCCAATGCTAAAAATGGTCTTCTCGGGGTCGATAATAGAGATGTTTTTTATCTCGGAAATGAGAGCAAGAAGACTTGGGTCAATAGTGGCCATGGCATGATTCTTTCGCAAACAGCTATGATGGTGAACCCAGAGGGGCAAATGTGATACTATGTTGAGGGACACTTCTTGGCGATCATTGTGATATCACACCGTAGATGCGGCCATCATGTCACTGCCCGCAATCATTGGAGCGTAGCCTTGGAAGCAACTCCCGCGGATGCCACTGCGCATTCCACGGTGCTGGGGGCTGGCAATCCAGGACCTGTTTGAGCCATTGGTCGGGGATGGCTGATAGGCCGTGGTGGGCGCCCAGTAGGGCGCCGACGATGGCACCGTTGGTGTCGGCATCACCGCCGCGGTTGACGGCGTCTATTACTCCCGCTCGCCAACTAGGGGCATGCAGGAGCTCCCAGAAGGCCAGGCGGAAGGCGACGCGGACAAAGCCCTGAGCGCCACCGGCAAGGTCTATTGCCCCATAGAGATCGGGATCGTCATGAGTGGCCAAGGTGAGGTCTTCGGCTAGGGCTGCTTCAGCGGCGCTGATGGGGGCTTGTTCGTCTTCCTCCATGAATGGGCGCAAGGCAGCGGCCGCGGGGGCGATCTCGGCCAGGGCGGCGGCATGCATGGCGGCGGCATCGGCGCCGGCGATGCCGGCCGCTAGGGCGGCAATAAAGCAGGCCGAGGCCAGGCAGCAGCGAGGGTCGGCGTGGGTGATGAGGGCATCGGCAATGGTGGCCTGCCGCTGGGCTTGGGCTCGTGCATGGCCGGGATCAGCGGCGCTACCCACCAGCACAGCAATGGGCGCACAGCGCATCAGGGCGCCATTGCCCGCCACATCTCGGCCCCGGGCCCGCCAGATCTCTAGGCCACTGGTTGCTGGATTACCATGGGATACAAAGGTGCTCAGGGCGCCCCGGGTCTGCCCGCCAATGTCAAAGGCGGCACGGCTCCATGCGGCATAACGCTGGGCTACATCGCTGGCGTGAAAGACGCCGTCATGGGCACGCAGACTAGCCGCTAAGCAGCAGGCCATGTGGGTGTCATCGGTGACTTGTCCCGGCAGCAAGCGAAATGGTCCGCCGCCGCTGATGCTTTGGTGGGGGCCCTCCAGCAGGGGTGACCAGGGCTGGGGCCCAGGACGGGTAAATTCTAAGGTGGTGCCCAGGGCATCGCCGCAGGCCAAGCCCAGCAGGGCCCCCAGGGGGCGATCCTGAGCCGGATCGGATGACTTCCACCACGTATAAATGGCTTCAGGGTCTGGCCCATCCAGGCGCCGGGCTAGGCTGGGATCCAAGTCTCCCCATTGGCGCACCATCAAGCGCTGCTCGTCGGTTTGCGGGCAAGGGAAGCGGCGCAGATGGCTGTCTGCAGCGCGGGCAGCGGCGAGGCGCTTGAGGGCCGCATCTGGCGAAGATCCGTGACGAACCAAATAGCAGCCAGCCACCGTTCCGGTACGGCCATGGCCGCCCCAGCAATGCACATACACTGGGCCTGCGCTGTGATCAATGGCATCAAGGATGGCCGCCATCTGCACTACCGAAGTCACCCCCATATCGGGGATGGGGTGGCGCTGCCACTGAACGCTGACCTCGCCCGCCGCCGCCAAGGCCCGCCATGACTCATGGTAGCTGGCAAAGGCATGGCCTCCCTGACCGCGCTCGTCCTCAGGCTGCAAACAGATGATAGTGCGAATCCCGGCGGCAAATAAGGCCGCCAGCTTATCCGCTGCCACTGCTGCATCCAGATCCCCCGGATAGGGCCC
>REDX01000031.1 GCA_007695355.1 Planctomycetota bacterium | reverse complement strand
CGCCGCGCGGCGGCGCGCCGTAGCGCTGCCCGTACCTGGGGAGGCTGGAGGTGGGGTGGCAGGGGCGGGCGGAGGAGCCGCCGACAGGAGGCCATCAACGGCTCCTGCGGCCACCGGTTTAGCCATGCCGGCCTTGCGCACCGGGGTAGCTACACCGATCTTGCCCTGCTGGACAAGTGTGCGCATTTGAGCAGCCGTAAAGGGCCCCTGTTCGCGGTCACCGATAGTGACATACCAAATCGCAGGAGCAGGCTGAGCTTGATTCATAAGTAGGGTGTCCTGCAAAGAAGCGTCCCAGGCAGCTGGGGACGAGGGATTGAGGAGATTTCAGAGCCTGTGAGATCATTATAATCTAAGCAAATCATTCCGCCGACAAGACATGGCCTGTTTTTAGGCCTCAGCGCTTCCCTCATTACACGCTCACCAGGGATGCCGAAAGCGCATCCTAAAAGACGTTAATGACGGTTTCAGGCAGATGCTGACTGAGGACCCCGGCCCACTCTTGGAGACAGCTTCGACTCACCGCCTGAGCCCTGCCCCGAGGATCAGATCGATCAGCTGCGGTCAGTTGAATCTCTTGCGGCTGGAGGCGGAGCATATCTTGGACATAGCGATCGCGACCAGTTAAACCAATGTTTCCGCGCCCGCTGCCACCGAGGGTAAAAAGCAGGCTTTGCACGCGCAATCCTGGCCATTCACCCAACACCCTGAAACGCGCCTCGGCTTCGGCCGGTCCCATTGCCCGCCAGCTTCCGCTCGCGGCACCGGGATCCCATTTCATATAGACGCGCTCTAAGGCTTGAGCGGCACCATGTATGGCTTGGTTATCTAAAAGGCCATCGCCATTGGTTAAGAGCACCAGCGGCAACCCATGCTTTTGGGTAAGGGCGTGGCAAGAGCGCAAGAGCTCCGCCGCCTGGGGATGATCCAGGGGCTCACCGGCTCCGGCAATGGTGACCACATCCACCCCTGGATTACGCGCCAATGCCTGCTCTAAGCCATCAAGGATATGCTCGCTCTGCGCCATCAGGCTCTGATCAATGGTCGGACTGCCGCCACCTAGCTGGCAATAAGGGCAGCTCCAGCGGCAGCCAACGGCACCGGGCAGGGAAAAGGAAATGCCAAGGCTGCGGCCAAAGCGCCGGCTGGCCACCGGCCCATAAATCAGGCCATCGGGCACGTGTCCCTGCAGTGTTCCCGGCGCAGCCAATGTCATGAGTGAAGATTCTGCCAGTTTATCGCTGCCCTCAAGATCGTTCAGCCAAAGCTGGTACGTCCCAGCAGTCGGGCCCAGTAAGCCATACGGCCTTGCAGCCCCAGTTGATCGCCCACCATGGCAGCATGCGCATTTGGGCTCTCTCAGACCTCCACCTCTCCCTTGCTTCGGATAAGCCCATGGATGTCTTTGGCGAGCACTGGCGCGATCACCACCAGCGCATGGCTTCCGCCTGGGATGAGTTGGTGGACGATGAAGATATTATGATCACCCCCGGGGATTTGAGCTGGGCTCGCAATACCGCCGAGGCGGCCGCTGATTTTGCCTGGCTGGCGGCTCGTCCGGGGCACAAAGTTTTGGTCAAGGGCAATCACGATCACTGGTGGCCGGGCACCAAGCGCAAGCTAGCGGAAACCCTGCCGCCACGCTGTCACGCCCTGAAAAAAACCGCCTGCATTATTCAAGGCGTTGGTTTTTTCGGCGCGCGGGGTGGGGACTTTGCCCCCCTCAAGCGCTATGGCGATCAACGCAGCGATGCCGATATTGAAAAAGCCCTGGCCAAAGAGGATGTCGAACTCGCCGCTTCCATTACCCACCTCTCGATCCTTGAAAAAGAGCTTGGCCAGCCCTGTCAGCTACGCATTGCCTGCTTCCATTACCCCCCCATTCCCCCCGGTGCCAACACAAGTCGTTTTACCGGCCCGATTCAACAGGCCGGAGCAAGCTATTGCATCTATGGCCACCTGCACGGCAGCCAACTCGGCGCGGCCAAGGTTGAAGGCCTCTTCGAGGGCGTGCAATATACCTGTGCTAGCTGCGATCAGATCGCATTTCGACCGCTTTTAGTCCATTATTGCAGCTCCTCTCCCCTACAGGGCCCACGGCAAAGCTAAGGAGGCGTCGATACCTCATCACCCCCTGGCAAACCACGGGCCAAATGCATAAAGTCGAGCAGCAATGCCAGGGCCAGGTTTTCGTCCTCTGGTATGGCCACCGGACCATCTTCAGATCCATCAAGACTTCCATATTTACGGAGCAAGTGTGCCCGGTCTGCCGCGTGAAGATTCATGTGCCGAACCGCACGCATGCGCCAATCGGGGAAAAGCCGGCTCGCAACTGCGCGCATGCACAAGAGCTCAATGCGAGAATGTCGGGCATCGCGAGCAATACGCATAAAACAATTGCTTACGGAGTCCCTTGGCCCCTCTAATACCTGCAAAAATTGAGGCTCAGACCACAAGAGCAGGCCGCTAATGTCATCTTGAAGGTTACGATCCTGGGCGACTCCAATAATCGACGAGAGCGTCGGCCAATCCATTTCCTGAGCCTGTCGAGAACGATAACACAACTGATAGAGCATTTTGATGTCCTTTGCTTTTTAAAGGAGTGCATGATTGGAGGATTGAAATTAAGTGTATGAAAAAGAACATGCTGTACAAGGCGCAGTTCATCGATCTCTCTAAGGGTCTTTACCTGCAAATATTGGAAACACTCCCCATCTAAGACGATGTTGACTACTAGTCCGGACTCCAACGAACGCGAGGGCAAGATTTGTGCTGTCCTGCCTAGTGGTCTGCGCCAGAAATCCTGCAACCTATCCTTGCCGCGGAACGCCGTCT
>REDX01000092.1 GCA_007695355.1 Planctomycetota bacterium | reverse complement strand
AATACGCCGCCCGTGCGGGCACAACGACGGCCCTCAACAGCGGGCAGAATCTGACCAGCACCTCAGGCAGTTGTCCGAACCTCAACGAGCTTGGCCGATACTGGAATAACGGTGGTTCTTCTGGCGAACACGCGGTAGTCGGCAGTTACACGCCCAACAGTTGGGGCCTGTACGACATGCACGGTAATGTCTGGGAGTGGTGTTTGGACTGGTATACGGGGAGTCTTGGCACCAGTGCCGTAACTGATCCAGTTGGCCCCGCTTCTGGATCCAACCGTGTGGAGCGCGGCGGCAGCTGGAACAACGTTGCGCAGGACTGCCGCACGGCGGTCCGCGACTGGAGCTCGCCAGGCAGCGCCTACGGCAGTCTTGGTTTCCGGCCTGTCTCCCCAGGCCAGCCAGCCAGTCCCCCGGAGGGGGATGGGTAAGCGCAAGCCGTCATATCGGCCAGGCAAGCGGCGGAGCCGCGTTCCGCCGGAGGCGGATGCCAGGCCGGTATGATGGGCGCAGCGCAGCGGCGGCAGCCGCTTTCCCTGGGGGTCCAGGGGGCTTGCCCCCTGGCGCAGCCCGGAGCATTGTGAGACCTGCTGATTGGTGCACTTCTCAACGCTCTTTGCCGATTTTGATGACGGCCGCCCCGCTTCTGGATCCAACCGTGTGAAGCGCGGCGGCAGCTGGAACAACAATGCGCAGACCCTGGGGAGGCACGGAGGGGGCGGAGCCGCAAGCCCGGGATAATGGCAGCCTGCTGCCCCGGGCTGGAGGCGTGAGCCCCTTCCGAGTAAAAGCCGCACGGCGAACCGCAACAGGAACTCGCCAGGCAACGCCAACGACAATCTTGGTTTCCGGCCTGTCTCCCCAGCCCACCCTGCCGCGAGCAGGCTGGCCCGGCCGTCATCTCCCCGTCCGCCCACCTGGGTGGCGGTCACCAAGCCTCCCGCCCCGCTGGTAGGATCGACAGCAGTCGATGGCGACGGTTGGGCGGGGGGCGCCCTTTTCATCATCCATCAGCATCAACCACCAGCATCACCCAGGGCCAGGCGCCATGGCATTTCGCATCTATACCATTCCGATTGGCGACGACGGCCGGGCCGCCGAAGACCTGAACGCTTTTCTGCGCCGGGTGCGGGTGTTGAGCGTGCAGAAGGCCTTGCTGCCAGATGGCAGCGCCTGGACTTTTTGCATTGACTACGCCGATCAGGACGCGGGAGTTCGCCACGCCGCCCAACGCGAGCGACCAGGCAAGGTGGACTATCGCGAGGTTCTGTCTTCCGAAGATTTTGCAGTGTACGCCCGTCTGCGGGCCCAGCGTAAAGCGACGGCAGAGGCCCAAGGGGTTCCGGTCTACGCCCTGCTGAGTAACGAACAGCTCGCTGCCATTGCCCGAACTCGTCCACAGTCCCTGGCTGATCTGCGGGCCATCGATGGCATTGGTGAAGCCAAGGCCACCAGTTATGGCGCAGGTATTCTTGCCTGTGTTAACGCAGTAGACGAGGTACCGTGAAACGGATATATGTGTCTTTGGCGGCGGTGGCAGATCGGCACAGTCTGCGTGCCGCTTTTTTGCAGGCTGCGCGGGGCAAGCGCGACCGCGGCGACTGCCGGGCCTTTGCCGCCGACCTTGATCAGCAGATCGACGGTCTGCGCCGTGGGATTCTCGATGGCAGTTTGGCCCTGGGCCGGGCCACCCGATTTGTCGTCTTCGACCCCAAGCAACGGGTGATCCATGCTCCCTGCTTTGCCGAACGGGTGTTGCACCATGCCCTGATGCTGCACCTGGGCCCGGTCATTGAACGCGGCCTGATCGCCCACACCTACGCCTGCCGCGTGGGACGGGGCCAGTTCAAGGCCCTGGACCACGCCCAGGCCTGCGCCCGGCGCCATCGTTATTTCCTGAAGCTCGATATCCGCCGCTATTTCGATTCCATTCCGCACGCGCCGCTACTGGGCCAGGTGGAGCGTCGGGTGGCCGGGCAGGGGGTGCTGGCCCTGGTGCAGCGCATTCTGGCGGCCTACCAATCGGGCGAGCAGCCCGGCGTGGGCCTGCCCATCGGCGCCCTGACCAGCCAGCACCTAGCCAACCTCTACCTCAATGCCGTCGATCGCCAGGCCACCGAGGGCCTGCGTATCGGTGGGTATTGCCGCTATATGGACGACATCGTTTTGTGGGATGACAGCCCGGCGCGCCTGCGCGCCGCCCTGGTGGATCTCAGCGCTGTCATTGCGCAGTTAGGGCTGTCCTGGAAACCCCAGCCCTTTCTCAATCGCAGTGCCCTGGGGTTGGATTTTCTGGGTTGGCGGGTGTACCCCGGCCGCCGCCGTCTCAATCGCCGCTCTCGCCGTCGCCTGGAACAGCGCGTGGCGGCATTAGAGGCGGCTTACCACAGTGGATCCATCAGCGCCGTTGCGCTCAGCCGCCGCGCCACCGCCGCTTTTTCTTGGGCCGCCCAGGGCGATACCCGCGCCTTACGCCGACGTATCGCAGGCCAGACATCTGAGGTGTAACCCGTTGCCGATGTCAGGGTAGTCAGCTGGGCGATAGGTATTCAAGCGGCCGCTTACGCAGGGGATGTACTTGTGGACCGGAAAGCCCCCACTCTGTACCCCCACGGTGATGCCCATCGCATGTTGACAGTTTTTTTTGTAACAGCCGGGTTCCCATCTCCTTAAACCTCACCCTACCCCGCCCGGCCAATGCCGCTCTGTGATAGCACACATGTTGTTGCAGGGGCTTTCATGAGGATTTCTTTCTCACGGTGGCACCAGACACGGAGGATGTATGACAGAAGAGAAGCCCGACTGCTCCATGTACAGTGATCATGCAGGTCGCGGTTCCCTCC
>REDX01000013.1 GCA_007695355.1 Planctomycetota bacterium | reverse complement strand
CCAAATTCTGGAGTTCTGCCTCGCTGGCCTCAGTACAGTCCTGGTAAGCAAAGGTTATTGGCGCTTTATTAGCCTGCATTGGCATCGCCGGAGTGGTGAGACGGCAGTGGATTCATAATGAACGCCTGCCTTATCCAATTGCCAATGTCACCTATCAGTTGCTTGAACAGCCCAATGGCAGTCAACGCTTTGCCGCCATTTTCCGCAATCGAGGCTTCTGGATTGGGTTAAGCGTGGTTGGTGCGATTATCGCCTGGCGCGGTCTATACACCTATGGCTTTGTGCCGGTGGACATTCAACTCTCCTTGGATCTCTACACCACCGCCGATGCTCCCTTTGCTGGCAAGCCCTGGGATCAGATGTATCAACCGCGTTGGCTGTTTAATCCGCAGATTTTCTTCTCGATTGTTGCTCTAACCTTCTTCTTGGCCCTTGATCTTTCGTTTAGCCTGTGGTTTTTCTTCCTTGTTACCAATGTGATATTTTTGCTCTTGCGCACTTCTGGAGTGCCGATCACCGGCAACCACATTGCCCAGGCCGGAGTCGGTGGTTTTTTTGCAGAATGCTTACTGATTATCTGGATTGGACGCCAATATTATGGGCGCGTCGTGATGGCAGCCCTCGGCATCCGTAAAAATCCCGAAGCTGCCGCTGCCGTGCCCTATCTTTGGGCCCTGCTCGGTGGTTGTTTCTGCATGGTTGCGTTCTTTGTCGCCCTCGGTTCGCCGATTGGCCTCTCCATCCTCATTGTCTTACTCTTTTTGGGATTCTTCTTGGTTTTGGCTCGCATTGTCGCCGAGGCCGGAGTGCCTTATATCGGGGTGCCGACTGGCGCCTTTTTGAACTCAGTGTTTTTCTCTGTGGTTGGCTTTGGCATTCCCATCGCCATGCTCATGCCCCTTACAGTGATTGGCATGACCTTGCTGGCCGATAGCCGTGAGGCGATCCTCCCCTACGCCGTCAATGCTGACTATATCGCCGAACAAGCTAAGGCTCCACGTAAGCGCTTAACCGGAGTCTTTCTTACTGCGGCACTGATCGGCATTGTGATTTCTCTCGCCACCATGGTCTATCTCAGCTACACCGGCAGCGGTCATCCTGATGGCTACGGGCGGCATGTTCTCAATAGCGAATTGAGCGGCATCGCCTCCTATGCCGAGGCCATGAATACCGAATCATCCCAGGCCATCGCTGAAAGCCGGCGCAACCAAACCCTCCTCAGTTATGGCATAGGCGGCGTTTTCGTCCTTTTGCTTGGGGCGGCCAGAATGATGTTGGCTTGGTGGCCCTTCCATCCCATCGGTTATCTTGCCAGTGCCACCTATGCCACTTGGAATATCTGGTTTTCATTCTTTCTGGGTTGGCTGTTTAAGGCTATTGTTATGCGCTATGGCGGCAGCGGCCTCTATAAACAGCTCAAACCAGTGGCGATTGGCATGATTGCCGGCGAAGCCTTGGCCGGCGGCACCTTCATGCTGATTAAAATCATGGCGTATATGGCCGGCGGCCAGGTGCCAGATTTCAGGTTTTTGCCAGGATGAGCACGCCGTGGACCACCCTTTCCATGCATGGCTGGAGCTGTGAACACCCCGCCCACTGGGACGTGGTGGTCAATAAGGGGCAGTGGAGCGAAGGCTTTATCGTTCTCGCTGATGGTCGACACGGCAAGATCAATCTCACCTGGCAGCGCCTGCGTCGAACCCCGGATTTGGATAAAACCCTACGCCGCCTAGATCAGCGCATTAGCCGTGATGCCGGCCGCGGCCGCTTTACCTTGACCACCATTGATGATATCCCCCAACGCGGTAAGTATATGCGCTGGGTGGGTCGGGATGGCGATGTCTTTGGCGCCATTCTGCGGGCCGTCGAAGCGCCGGTGATCTTTGTCCTGCGGGATGTCGAACCTTCTGATGGCCTGGCCCTCAAGCGCATGGCTCTCAGCTGCCAAGCCCAGGACGATGCCCTGCCCACCCGTTGGACCTTGCACGGCATTGATGTCGAGTTGCCCCCATGGTGGCGCCTGGAGGGCTTACAGAACCTGGTTGGCCTGACGCGGGCGGTATGGATGCATTACCCGGATGGGGGCCATAAGGCAGCTGATGTATTGACCCTGCGCCGTTTTGCCATGGCCAGCCATCTCTTGAAAGAACAGAGTATGGCGGAGTGGCTTATGGGTCACCTTAACCCGCGGGACCATATTGCTGAACGCGAGGTCAGTGAGGACGGTATCACCAAGGTGGTCACCGAAGTTACCCCTAACAGTTGGATTCGCCGCCTGCGCGGGGAAAAAGACCCCCGCATCTTCCACGCCTGGCACGAACCGGAACTCGATCGTCTGGTAGTCCAGGAATGGCGCGGTCGAGGGAATCCTTTACCGTGCTTGCGTTGATGATATCGAACCCACCATGCACCACCTCAAACCTTAAATCGCCCATCCGACCACCATGACCCCTCTCCCCGACAGCCGCGCTGCCACCTTCACCGTCTACCTTCCATTAGGGAAAGGAGATCGCTGATTATGGATATCTCCGTCGAGGCCGATCGCATCGCCAAGGCTATTCCCCGCTTGGCCGATGGCGTCGAAGTACTGCCGAATCAGGGCGGCACCCTAAACCTTCGCGGTCCAGTGCTGCGCCGCGCCGCCCTCAATCGTTGGTTTGCTTGGCTGCTTCGTCTGCCCACGCAGGTCGAAGTAGAACTTGATGAAATTGGAACCTATGTCGTGCAACAGTTTGGCGATCACACCATGGAGAGTATCGCTGACATGCTATCGGCGCGCTACAAACTCACCAAGAGAGAGGTCAAATGAGCACTCACCGTTTTCATTAAATATCTTCTTCA
>REDX01000153.1 GCA_007695355.1 Planctomycetota bacterium | reverse complement strand
GGCTCGCCAACCCTGCCCCTATCGCAAACCATTAATCTTGCAGAGCGTGGCCAGGAAGCCCTGCAGTGGTTTGAAGGCGAGGGCCTTAGCGCCCATGAGCACGGCCTGCGTTGGCACTGCAATACGAGGGTGAACAATTTACAAGATTTGCGCGAAGTTCTCATGCCTACCCTGGCCCTCAAGCAGCCCTTAGCCCCCCCCTTCAAGGTTGAGATGAATCTCCAGGTAGAGGCCGGCAGCTTAGTCATGATTGGGCTGCGACAGGCCGGCCAGGCGGTGCGACTGGGGCTTGATACCCGTAATCAGCGAATGGGCGGAGTTATCACTGATGCCGGTGGTCAACTGCGCTCAAGTCCCCTGCCTCGCCCGGATACCCGCGTCAGTCGGCCGATGAATCTTGTCATCCAAATGGATGCCAGGAGGGCAGTGTCCTTTACCGTCAACGGCGTGGGCTATCAGGCGCCGCGGCAAGATTTCACCCTCCCCAATGAAGCGCCTGTCGAATTAGTAATCCAGGCCCTAAACACCAATAATGTTTCATCGGTGGTCATCCGCCAAATCCGCATCGACCCGGAGTCCTAACCCAGCAGCGAACACCGCCTCCTCTGTGAAGGGGCGCGCAGGGCGGGGCAGCTCAAAGCTTGTCCCCGTGAGCGCCGATCTCCAGATCGGCCAGCAAAAAAAACCGAAAGGGGGCTTTTTTGGGCTGAAAGCATGCCATGCGAAGCTGGCATTCCTTTTCCAGACAAGCTTTGCGCCACCCTGGCGCTCAGGGGGAGACCGGGCTTGTACTGGGCTGTCAGGGCCCAGATTCTTCGGCTATGCGACACCGCCGATATGCCCGGATTTGGCTTCAAGCCCCCCTTCCCTGCGCCCTTGCCCTGCTCATGGCATCGCCCGCCATCCAGGCCATCCAGGCCGAAGAGGCCGGTAGTGGCCTAGCTGCCGAGGCCCTCCCCGCCCATGGCGAAGAGGCCGACGAGGTCGTAAATCCTTGGCGTCGCAGTCTGCGCCTCGGACTCTTCCTTAATCAAAGCGCCGCGCGCAATGCCGACAGCAGTCGCGATGGCAGCATTCGCTCTACCGAAGACGCCATCAGTTACCGCCTCAGCCTAGACGGCTCGCTGACCTGGGCCGAAGGCGCCAACGAGGTGGAACAGCGCCTACGTCTGCGCTATGGCCGGGTGAAGGAAGAAGATAGCAGGTGGCGCACCAATAGCGACGAGATCCGCTACGATATTAGCGGCCTGCATTTCCTTGAGCGGCCTCATTTTCTCTATCTGAGCGGTCGGGTGCAAACCAGCTTTGAAGAACCCAACGGGTCCTCTCATCTCACTCCCGGATTGACCTTTATCTCAGCCGGCTACGGCCAGCGCCACAAAGACATCTTCCTGCCGATTACCGATACTTTCGAGGTCCGCGCCGGCCTACGCGCCCAGCATCGCTGGGGGCGCGACCTCAGCAGCGACGAAAAAGATATCGACGTCGGCCTGGAGGCCCGCATAGCCTACACCAACAATCTCCGCGAAGGTGTGGACTGGCGCTTCGAAATCGAGAGCTTTGCCCCCTTCGATGATCTGGGCCACATGACCACCTGGGCCGAGATCGGCATCGATTTGCAGATTAGCCCCTGGCTGGTGGCCAGTCTCAGCGCCCGCGCATATTACGAAACCGAGCCCCGTAAAGCTGAGAGCGGCTTTGGTTACGACAGCCTTTCCCTGCGCCAGGAAGCCCTTGTTGGCTTTACTTGGTCCCTCTAAAAAGTTTGGATAATTTATGGATGTATGGTGGCTACTGATCCCTATCGGGATCTTTTTTGCCCGCGTCTGCGATGTCTCGCTGGGCACCGTACGCATTATAATGATCTCGCGCGAGCGGCGCACCGCGGCCACTCTTCTTGGCTTCTTTGAGGTACTCATCTGGCTGGCCGCCATCGGCGCGGTAATGGCGCAGTTGGATCAGTGGTGGAATTTTCTCGCCTATGCCGCCGGCTACACGGTGGGTAATTGGCTGGGAGTATCCATTCAAGGCTGGATGGCTTTAGGCCAAATTGGGGTACAGGTGATCACTGCCAAGGACGCCAGCCCCCTGGCCATCGGCCTGCGTCAACTTGGTTATGGGGTTACGATTGTACCCGCCCACGGCAGCAGTGGCCCGGTAAGCGTCTGTTACCTGATTGTCCACCGCCGCGACCTGCCGAAAATCATCGCCGTCATCCAGGCCTATAATCCCCAAGCCTTCTACAATCTTCAAGATGTGCGCTTTGTTAGTGCCGGGGTGCTGCCAGTAGCAGAAAAGGGAGACCTTCTCACCCGCCTGCTGCGCCGACGCCGAGAAGTGGCGCCGCCGCCGGTGGATGACCCAGGCCCAGATCTGCCCCCCAATAAACCCGTTCCCGGAACCTCTGAACTGCCGACGATTCTACCACTCAAATGACATCCTTCATGATGCGCGCCATCGCCTGCGCAATACTTCTCTATTTTCTCCTCGGCTGCAGTTGTCCACGCGCCGCTGAAGACCCCCAGGGCGCGGACGTCGGCGACGAGGATCCCGTCGCCAGCGCCTTTTTGGCTAAGCATGGGGCGGCGGATAAAGCCGCTTCAGAAAATCTCCATCCCCAGATTTTTACCATTACGCCACTGCCGCCGCAGGTCATGCTGGCCCGTGGGGAGCGGCGGGGCAGCACCCATTTCACCCTCCGCAATAGCAGCCAGCAGCCCTGGGCCATCGCCCAATTGCATCCCCACTGCCGCTCCTGTCGCATTACCGATAATATCCCTCGCCGCCTAGATCCCGGGGAATCCATCGAGATTCCGCTGCAAATTGCCATTGGCATGCTTGAGCGCCTGCCGAGCCAGCGCTTTATCGAATTGGTGGTGGTCACCCCCGATGATCAAGCCCACCGCCAACTCATCCGCATCGCCATCGAACGCGAAGGCGAGGAGTAGCCCCGCATCAGGGAAGGTCGCATGGCGACTGTCGATGGACGAAAGACGATGGACTAAAGACTGCCTTCAGTTCTGGATAACGACTGCTCGACTGGCCGACCTTGGTTGATCGTTGCTCGCTGTTCACGGCAATCTTTTCGATGATTGCAGGAGGGCCTAGGAGAGACCGCGGCGATCGAAAAGGCGGGCGATGACGCCATCGAGGTGAGGATAGGCATTGCGCAGATCTTCAGCTTCGCCATCAAGGGCGGTGAAAAAATCGGCGCCGGTGTCGGTGGGCTGAATCGCCACCATGACAAAGGTGGCACCGCTGGCGATGTGCTGAATCGCTTTTTCCTGATCCTCACTCAAGCCGGGAATGCCCAGCATCCCGCTGCCCGGGGGGCTCACCCGGCCTGATGCCGGAGCCGCTGGACCGTTTGTGGACTTCGGGGCCGCGGACTTACCGGGGAATTTGATCACTTTATCTTCATCACTCATGGCTGCATGTTCCCCGCTGAGAGCCATGGTCAATGCACAGGATGCGGTGAGGAAGCAGATACCCCCTGAGAACCACCAACTTCCGCTATAGGCGATCTGTCCCAGCGACCAGCGAATGACCACAGACATGCAGCCGGCATTTTCCGGACAAATCTCGCCCCGCCAGCTTGCGCATGGACTCGCAAAGTCCCTGTAGAGCATGCCGCCATGAGCTATCGCATAATTCTGGTACGCACCCAAGGGCCGATCAATCTCGGTATGATTATGCGCAGCTGCGCCAATCTCGGCCTGGATGACCTGCATCTGGTTGCACCCCTCTGCGATCCCAATGATCCCGATGCCCGCCGCTTCGCCAATCATGTGCGCGATCACCTCAGCAGCCTACCGGTGCACCAGACCTTGGATGAAGCCCTCTGCGACTGCGATCTCGCCATTGCCACCAGTGCCCGGGATCGGGATCCCGAGGCCGCCCCCAGCCTTGATTTAGCAGCCATCCCTAGCTTTGTCCAAGACCAGGGCTACCGGCGCGTCGCCATCGTCTTTGGCAACGAGGCCGATGGTCTCACGCGGCAGGAATTGGCCTGCTGCCAGCGCCGCCTGCATTTGGCCACCCCCGGCAGCTATCCTTCCTATAATCTCGCCCAGGCGGTGGCGATTATTGGCTACCACCTGGTTGGCCTGAACGCCGCCGCCGCCACTGCCCCCCAAGCCTTAAAAGGCCCCTGCGATATCGCCACCCTGCGCCGACTGGAACAGCACTGGGTCAATAGTCTCGGCCGCTTTAATTACTTCCGATCGGCGGAGCCAGAAGCCCAACGCGAACGCTATCAGCGGGAATTTCGCCAACTCCTGCAGCGCTGGCACCCCAGCAAAAGCGATGCCACCGTGATTATGGCCGCCCTCGCTCAATTTAATTACCATAGCTTTGGAGACAAGGGAAATGCCGAGGCCTAATGCCAGGGGTGCGGGATTTTAATGATGGCTATTTCGCGGATAGGACACCATGCACGGGATTCATTCTGAGCCTTCGTGCTCTTCGTGTCCTTCGTGGTGAACCATCCGCCTTTGAATAAACCACGAAGATCACGAAGGGCACGAAGCAAGCAAGACTGGTTGATCGGCTTTCACCCCTCGCTGATCGCGGCAATCGCGGATCCGATCGCTAGTTGCCGAACTTCGAATTAATAGCTATCGAAGAACTGGCAGAGGCTGTCGATCATCACCCCGGTGGCGCCGGCGGGGCCGAGATCGTGGCCTTTATCGCGCCAAGAGGCGGGGGAAATATCGAGATGAGCAAAGGGAATATCGCCGGCGAAATGCGCAAGAAAAGCGCCGGCGGTTATGCAAGCGGCCTCAGGCCCGGCGCTATTGGTGAGCACCGCCAGACTCGAGCGCACCATGGCACGGTGCTCATCATCCAGGGGCAGGCGCCACATTTTTTCGCCGCGGGCCGCCGAAGCCGCCAGTAGGGCATCGGCCAGGGCATGATCGGTGGCCATCAATGGCACATGGATGCGACCAAGGGCAACCAGGGCCGCACCGGTGAGGGTGGCGACGGTGAGCAGGGCCGCCGGTTTATCGCGACGGCCGAGGGCCAGGGCATCAGCTAGAACCAAGCGGCCTTCGGCATCGGTATGGCCCACCTCAATGGTGGTGCCATCGGCGGCAGTGAGGACATCGCCGGGGCGGAAGGCTTCGCCGCTAATGGCGTTCTCGACCAGGGGCAGGTAAGCGCGCAGCCGGCGCCTGCCGCCCTGGCGGGCGTGGGCCAGGACGGCAGCCAAAACCGTCGCCGCACCGCCCATATCCTTGCGCATGAGTTGCATCGCCGCGCCGGGCTTAATCTGCAAACCCCCGCTATCGAAGCAGACGCCCTTGCCGCAGATGACGATGGGCTTCTGCTTTGCCCCTGCCCCCTTACCCGGATAATCGAGCACCAGCATGCGCGCAGCGCGATCCCGAGCCGCCGCCGCCCCCACCGCCAGAATGCAGCCGCAGCCCAGCTGCTGCAGACGACGACGATCATAGACCGTCACCTTCACCCCCTGATTGCGGCAGAGCCGGCGGGCCACCGTCACCACCTGGGCCGGGCCGGCATCCATCGCCGGGGTATTGATGAGATCCCGGGCGGCCTGGGTAAGCTCGGCCAAGGCGGTCCAGGCACGGCTATCGGAAGCACGCACCGCATCGCTGACACTCAGGCGATAGGAAGGTGGTCGCTTGCTGGCTTGGTAGCGGGTAAAGGCGTAGGCCCCCTGGGCAAAGCCCGGCAGCAACAGGCCAAGCATCCGCGACGCCGGCCATTCGGCACCGAAGTCTGGCAGGCTGCCCAAATGGATGCGCTCAAGCTTGAACTCTGCTAAAAGCCGCGCCAATTGGCCGCCGCGGCGACGCAGTTCCACCGCATCGGCGCTAAGGGGGACCAGAGCCAGCCAGGGCTGAGGAATCAATCCGTGGCTGGGAATCAGCTGCAGCCGCCAGGGGCGATCGCTGACATGGCGGTAAAGCACCTCTGGCAAATCCCCAGCCCAGGCCGTATGGCCATCACTGGTTTGGTCATGACGGACAAACAATACCCGCAGATCATGGCGCGGGGAGAGGGATTGGTGATCAATGCGCATGGAAAGATCCTGCCTTTGGCGGGATTCAGACAAGGGCGGTGCAAGGATGCCGCCAGCTGCCTTGCACCCTGGCCCTCGACGCAGAGGGTGGGCAGGCTGACGCGGAGACCCCTATGCCCGGTGAAACCACCCTCTACGCCCTGCCCCAAGACGCCATTCCCCGCCAATGGTATAATCTCGCGGCCGACCTCCCCACGCCCATGCTGCCGCCCCTCGGCCCCGATGGGCAGCCGGTGGAGGCCCATCATTTGGCAGCCATTTTCCCGGATAATATTATTGCCCAGGAAATGTCCCAAGAGCGCTGGATCGATATTCCCGAAGAGGTTTTGGATATCCTCACCCGCTGGCGGCCAACCCCCCTGCGCCGAGCGCGGGCCCTAGAACGCCTGCTGAAAACCCCAGCGAAAATCTACTACAAGGATGAGTCGGTCTCGCCAGCTGGCTCGCATAAGCCCAATACCGCCGTGCCCCAGGTCTGGTATAATCGCCAGGCCGGCATTACCCACCTCACCACCGAGACCGGTGCCGGACAGTGGGGTTCCAGTTTAGCCTACGCCTGCGCCCTGCTGGGCCTCGATTGCCGGGTGTTTATGGTCAAGGTCAGCTTTGAGCAAAAACCCTTCCGCAAAACCCTTATGGAACTCTGGGGCGGCAGCTGCATTGCCAGCCCCTCCATGGAAACCGCCAGTGGTCGCGCCATACTGGCGCATGACCCCGACTGCCCGGGGAGCCTCGGCATTGCCATTAGCGAGGCGGTGGAAGCCGCCCTGGCAGACCGCAGCGGCAAAACCCGCTACTGCCTCGGCTCGGTGCTTAACCACGTCATGCTGCATCAAAGCATTATTGGCCTCGAAGCCCAACGCCAATTGGGCCAGGCCGGCGTCGCCCAGCCGGATGTAGTTATCGGCTGCGCCGGCGGTGGCAGTAATTTCGCCGGCATCGCCTTCCCCTTCCTGCGCGAGAAAATCGGTGGCGCGAATATCCGCATTGTGCCGGTGGAACCCTTGAGCTGCCCAACCCTTACCCGCGCCCCCTTTGTCTACGACCACGGCGACCAGGCGCGAATGACACCGCTCATGCCAATGCACAGCCTGGGCAGCAACTATATTCCCAGCTCTATTCACGCTGGAGGCCTGCGCTATCACGGCATGTCGCCGCTGGTATCCCAGGCCCTGGTAGAAGGCCTTTTAGAACCGGCCGCCCACGACCAACTCCAATGCTACGAAGCCGCTCTGCGCTGGGCGCGCAGCGAAGGCACAGTGCCGGCGCCAGAAACCAGCCACGCCATCGCCCAAGTCATCGTCGAAGCAGAACGGGCCCGCGAGGAAGGCGTTGAGCGCAATATTCTCTTCTGCTATTCCGGCCACGGCATGATGGATCTGGTGGGCTACCGCAAATACCTTAATGGCGAGCTTCACGGTGGCGGCATGAGCGATGACGATTTGGCGCAGACCAAGGCCGCCCTCGCCGGCCATCCACCTGCCGCCGAACGCCATAGCGGGCGCTGGCGATAGTCCTCCACGTCGATTGAACGACTAGGGCAATCGGCCAACGGAAATCGGACATCCTCTATACCCGCTAATTATTTGCGAAAAGCGTCCCCGCCCGGCTAGGATCGCTCGCTAATCGCTCTATGCAAACGACGAGGGATCATGAATGATGGGCAATGGCAGCCCCTGGGGGCCCTGCTCTTATTGGCGGAAGGCGGCTTCAAATCGTCAAACCTCTACGGAGTAAATAAAGCATTAATTGAGGGAGAGATTCAATCGGGCAGCGAGATTTTCACCTCCGAGAGTGAAGGGATGTCGCCGGTCTTCTCGCTGCATGGTGCGGATGAGTTGCCGCATCTCTTTCAAAACATTATCGTTAAGCCGGCGGAAATGATCGTTCTCGGCATCAGCGGGCACGCCTCCTGGGGCTCGCAAACGATCCTGGAGCTGCATGAGTTGACCATAGTATTTGAGCATATGATGATCTTGATCGGTGATCGGCACCGCAAATGAACTAGCCACGGACAAAAGTTCTTTGGTAAAGGCGTGCTCTGGCCACGTTTTATAGACCGCCATCACTGCCTGCTGGAATCGCTGCAAGATCCTACCATTGCGGCGGGCGTAGTTTCTATCAAGCAGTGAGGCCTGCTCTGCCTGGGGCACCTCAACAAGTCCCGAGAGGATCTCCATGGCAGCCGAACGAGCCCTGCCTACCGCCAGGGTTTCGCGAATTTCGGGGTCTTTGTTTATTTCATCTAAGGCTTTCTTGGCTTGCTCCGCAATCACCGATCCATCCCAAAGACGAACGATTCCCTGAAGGGACTGCTGCGTTATAAAGGGGTTGTGGGCGAGATAACTCATCGCTCGCGACAGACTGATTTTTCCACTATGCTCTACTGCTGCTTGATAGCGGGCAAGTTGCGGCTCTGACTGTTCCTGTAACTGGGCCAAGGCCGCAGGTAGCGCCCGCGCCTCTAGCAACGCTTTACGGCCCTCGCTCTCCCCAGGAAGCTGTAAGGCAAAAACTTCTCGCGTGTGCTTCATAATGTCATGGTCAATCAGGCCACGATGTAGGGTCACCAGTAATCCATCCTGATCGCCGCCCCAACTATCCTGCAGTGCGCCACGCAGGAAAACCCGATGCGAAACCGGGTGCTCTGGCCGAGATCGCACCGTTCCCACCATAACCGCACCATTGCCCCCTGCCGCCACCGCAAGCCCCCGGGACCAGGCATCAGGACTGCCCTGCTGATTGAAACCACTGGCGAAGGCAAGGCGGGTGAAATTCCGATCAAGAATCGCGAGATAGGCCTCATCCGTAGCAACATGATTGTTCCAATAGCCACGGCGATCGATGGGCGCAGACTGTTTATGTACGGCATTCTCGGTGAAAGGAATATTGCAACGCATGATGCCAGTCAGGTACACCCGATCATCTTTATCGACTGACAAGCCCAGGGCCTGGGCATCACCGATTTCTTGACGATTCGCCTCTTCATTATACCACATGCCATAAAAAAAACTTCCGCGCAAAACATCGCCATTGGCGGGATCGATCCGCGCCACAAACAACATCCGTACACTGCGAAATGCCCGCCACATCTGGGTAAACGCAGTCCCGCTCAATTCGCCATTCGTGAATTTGCCACCGGGGGTGTGAGGGCTATGGCGGTAAGGGGTATTCCCACCATCACTGTCGCCAAACATGTACAAATGTCCATTGGGACTAAAGAAGAGTCGTTGAGGATGGGAATCGGCCATATCACCGACTTCGTCCACCTGGGTTGGGGTAAAGCCCCACATCTGCCATATACGGTTACCATCGTAATCAAAGGCCCTCACCCAGGGAACATGCACTGGGTTTCGCTGCTTGATTGTACTACGACCAGAATTATGGCCACAGGTGAAAACGCGTTTACCCCTTGGATCTACCGCAAAATCGCGCCCGCTGATGGACAGACTGCGCAATTGCGCCCCTTTGTCGTCAAGGTGGATAGCCGAAGAACCGGTAAACACCCATGCTCCTCCCTCCGCATCACAAAGAATTCGACGCCCAGATGAGGACGAAGTCCACACAACCTGCTGCTGCTCCAGATCCAGCGCCATAGATTGGCCTCCGCTAACCAGAAGGCGATCATGAGCTGACCAAGCCATGGATTCCGGCATGGATGACAGGCGAATCGTAGACACCGCTGACCCCAGGCGACTATCTATCACCACAATCATCGCGGAACCATTACCCACCGTCCATTCCTCGAGATGAGGAAACGATCTGTAAGGTGAAACCGCAACGTACGCCCGCCCATGGTTATCCATGGCGACGGCCTTGAATTCCTGCTTTGATCCATCCCCCCAGAGGGATGAGAGCGTCACCTGCCATGAGTCCGCAGCAGCTACCGTCAGACCGGTGACGGCCTGCATAATCCCCAAAAGGAAACCTAGTACCACTAAACGCCCAGGCTGCTGCTGGATACTCATGAATTCGCTCCTCTCTGAGATGCGTTAAGCTCTTCGCTGAGCAGTTTGTGGTGCACCACCGCGCAAGCTCTGGCGAGTACAAAGTCGCCCTAAAAGCTGGGCCCTGCGATCGACAAACCCTCGTCCACCTTGCATGGGGTTGAACAGAGGACTGGAGGCCGCCGCAATTGGCCCGGGTCTTGGCCACTTACTGACACCAAAAAGAGCGAAAAGTTGCCACCACATACCTGCGGCAGGATAGTTCTCTGCTTAGAGATGAGGCTACTTAAGGAAGCATTATACGAACCAGTTCCATTCACGTTGTTCCCCGTCCCAGCCTATGACGGAACCATGCAGAGCCTGTCCTCGCGCGCATCGGTCTCTAGATCGGCCTGTAAGAAACGCGACGCAAAAGGCGGTTTTGCCTCCAGGCATACCCCGGCGTAGCCGGTATTCCTTTTTCTTGGACAAGCCTCCCATCGTTCGTTTCTCCATGGAGCTCACTTGCAGCCCCGCGAGTCATTAGCACATTGCATCTATGCAGCGCTGCGATCTTCATCGCCATCTCTACGGCAGCGTCGACCCGGCCTGGTGGCTGGCGCATATTGCGGGACAAACGGTGGATCTCAGCGCCGCCGAGCAAACCTACTTCCTGCGCTACCAGCGTCATGCCGGTCTTTCGGAATTGCGCGCCCGGCAGCGGCGCGGCGATGCCCAGGCGGGGTCAGACTTCGCCCGCATCCTGGCCGATGCGCATGGGGCATCGGGCTTTGAAGCTTTCCAGGCCCGGCACGATCTCATTACTTGGTCCAGCGCCTTGGCCGATCCGCAATTGCTGCGCCGGCCCAGCGCCCGCGCCGCGGCAGAGATTCCCGCCCTGGTTGCCCATGTTGCCGAGCGTGGTCGCGGGGAAGCTTTGGCCCTCATGGAACTGCGCGTCATGCTGCCGGCCCTCCTGCGCCCGGCGGTGGAATCCTGGCTTTGGCGGCTGATTAGCGATGCCTGCCTCAAGGAGAGTCAGCCCGCCGGGCGACCCCAGGTCCGCGCGGTGGCGAGTTTGCCGCGCTCGCGGGCATCCGCCCACTGGCCCATCCTGCGCGACTGCCTGCTGGCCGGCGAAGCCGACGGCATTGTCGCCGTCGACTTTTGTCACCGCGAGGAGGGCCAAGATCCCCGGGATCTCCTCGCCTTCGCCGCCGAGCTCCATCGCTTTAATGCCGAGCACCCCCGGCTCGCCCTGGCCCTCTTGGTGCACGTCGGGGAAAGTTTTGAACGCCTCGGCTTCGAAAGCGCCCTACGGCGCATCCACCAGGTCCAATTTCAGTTGCAGCCCCATCGCCTCGGTCATGCCTGCGCCGCCGGCCTGCCCCTGGGCTACCTGAGGCGCCAGCCGCGCCAACGCCGGGAGGCGGGGGCGGAATGGCAACGCAGTCGCGATTGGATTGCCAGCGCCGCGGAGCAGGGCTTCGCCGCTGAGAGCGCCCGCCGCCTCCTCAATGCCCCCGCCAGCCCCCTGCCTTCCGGCAGCGTCTGCCATGACTACGACCAGCAGCGCTTAGAGGATGTGGCCAGGCTGGCCGCCTGGTTGCGCCAGGAATTGGCCAAGGCGGGAGCGATTATTGAGGTCTGCCCCAGTTCCAACCGTGCCATCCTCGGCCTTGCGGCCCTCGATGAGCACCCCCTCCTGCAGTTTCTCGACAGTCACATAAACTGCCTCATCGGCAGCGACGATCCGGCCCTCTTCGCCACCAGCCTGCCCCAGGAGGCAGCCCTGATGGCGCCCCTACTGGGGGATACGCAGGCTAACGCTTTGATTGAGCGCCGGGAATGGGCCAGCGAAATCCTTAGCGGCCGGGCGGCGGCCCGATCACCCGGCTAAGGGCGCGGCCATAGGCCCGCATGAGCTGCTCAATTTCTTCGGCATTGATCACCAAGGGCGGAAAAACGTAGAGGGTATTGCCGAGGGGCCGCATAAATACGCCCTCGGCCAATCCGGCGCGAAAGACTTCCCGCCCCCAGCGCCGGCCATCTGCGAGTCCGCACATATCGCAGGCGGCCACCATGCCCACCCCTCGGACCCCTTGCAGACAGGGCCAGGAGCGGCAAAGATCCCGCCAGGCCGCCTGGAGCAGCGCCGCCATGCCCTGGCAATGTTCTTCAAATGCCGGCTCGGCGATGACATCGAGGACCGCATTGGCAACGCTAATGCCGAGGGCGTGGGCAGTCCAGGTATTGGAGTGGAGGAAACTCTTGCCGCTTTCGTAGCGATCCCAGAAGGCCTGGTAGATCTCCTCGCTAAGGCACACCGCCGAGAGCGGACTCACCCCGCCGCTCAGGCCCTTCGAACAGCAGAGCAAATCCGGCAGCACCGGCCGCGGCGCCAATTGCCCGGCCAGCACCGGACCGCAGCGACCAAAGCCCGAGGCGATTTCGTCAGCAATCAGCAGCACCCCATGGGCATCGGCCCAGGAGCGCAGCCGCGGCAGCAAGTCCGGCGAGATCAGCCGCATGCCGCCAGCGCCCTGGAGCACCGGCTCATAGACCAGGGCCGCCAAGTGATCCGCCTGGGGCTTTAGCTGGGCTTCAAGTGCCGGCCATTCCGAGCTCGCATCCAGCCAGCGGGGATCATCGGGGCCAGTGCGCAGGGGCAGACCTTCGAGGCGCAGGGCCGGAAACATCAGCGAACGGAAGGGGGCGCTATAGAGATCGCAATTGCCAACGCTTAAGGTGGCAATACTTTCGCCGTGATAACCACCGGCGAGGCAGGCAAAGGCGCGGCGCTGCGGCGCGCCCCACTGGGCCTGAGCCTGAATCGCCATCTTAAGGGCGATTTCCACGGCGGTGGAACCATTATCGGCGAGAAAGACCCGGCTCAGCCGCCCGGGCAATTTACCCGCCGGCGCCGCCGCCGCCCAGGCCGTCGGCGGCTGGCCATTGGCCAGGGCCAGCAGTCGCTCGCAGAGGCGCACCAGGCCCTGATGGGTGGTATTGGCGGCAATAACGTGCTCGAAATCCTGGGCCTGCTGCTGCAGGGCAGCAAGCAGCCGCGGATGGCCATGGCCCAGGCTCTTGCACCACCAGGAGGCAATGCCATCGATAAGCCGCCGACCATCGGCCAATTCCAGCCACACCCCTTGGGCCGCCACCACCTCCAAGGGCGGTAGATCGTGCATATCCTGCATCTGCGCACAGGGGTGGAAGAATACCTCAAGGCTACGCCGCACCAGATCGCTCATGCCGATGCATTGTGGCGGCCATGGGCCAAGACAATGCCGAAGGCTTCTCCCTAGGAATGGCGACGACTGCCCGGGCTGGGGAAATCCCCGCTGGCCACGGGCCCATCGCCCGCACACTGCCCGCCCCATGCCAGATCACATGACCCGCTATGCCACCAGCGACCACCTTGCGGTGGCGGTGGTGCGCGCCACCGACACCGTCGCTACCATTGCCGCCCAGCATGATGTGCAGGGTGAACCCCGGCGCATCCTCGGCGAGGCGATTACCGCCTCCCTGCTCATGGCCACCCGCCTCAAGGGGCCAGGGGTCTTAAGCTTCTCCCTGCGCACCAGCAGCTGCTTTGCCCATCTGCGGGTTGATGCCATTGGCCTGGGCAGCGTCCGCGCCATGGTCACCGATACGGTGCGCGCCGGCCTGCAGGCCTGGAATGGGGTGGACGCTCTACTCGGCCCCGGCGAAGTGGAGGTGGTCAAACAACTGGCCCAGGAAAGCCAGCCCTACCGCTCGACCATTCAATTGGATCGCGGCGAAGTGGTGTGGGCAGCCAATCGCTATCTTGCCGTTTCCGAGCAGGTGGACGCCTGTCTGCTGATTGATGTGCGCGAGCGCGATGGCGCCTTGGTAGAAGCCACGGGAGTCTATCTCCAGCGCCTGCCGGGGGCCGATGACGATGGCGCGGGCATTGCGCACCTGCGCCGCCACCAACTCGCCCTTACCGAAGGGCGGCCCATGGGCCTGGCCGGAGACCAGGATGACGATGGACTGATCCAGCGGCTCATCCCCGGATCGCCCCTGCAGCGCCTCCACGATTACCCGGTGGGTTTTCACTGCCCCTGTTCGGCCGAGCGCTTTATCACCACCCTACGCGGCATTCCCCAGCATGAACTGCGGGAACTGGCCGAGGACGGGGTCTTGGAAACCACCTGCGAATTCTGCCGCAGCGTCTATCGCATCCCCCTCGACGAGGTGATATAATTCACTGCGGCGCTTGCCGTAATGGCTGTCGCGAGATCCCATGACCAGCGCCGCCGCCTACCACTGAATCCAATCGGCGCTACGCGGCAGGCGCGGAGGCAGCGGTAATTGCTGGCGGTAGCGGCTGGGGCTTACCCCCATTTCCTGATGAAAACGCCGGGCAAAGTAATTGGCATCGCTCCAGCCCACGGCGGCGCCAATGGCGGCCACCGCCTGATCGCTGCAGAGGAGACGGATGGCGGCCAATTCGCAGCGGCGGCGGGCCAGCCAGGCCATGGGGCTCAGCCCGGTGGCACGGCGGAAGCGGCGTCCAAGGTAGGAGCGCTCAAGACCATGGCGGCGGGCCAGCTCGGCCAGGGTCCAGGGGCGGGCCGGATCGGCGGTGAAGGCCTCCAAGATCTGCCGAACTACCGGGTCCATGCCTTGGCACTGGGCCAGGGGAGGGGCCGAACGGCGCAGCTCACCGAGGACCGCGGCCAGTAGACCGTAGGCCAGGGGGCCGGCTTCGCCGCAGTGCGCCGCCAGATCATCAATGCGCCGGCCCAAAGTCTCCAACTGCGGTGGGGCCACCTGCCAATGCAGGGGCGCCGGCTGCTGCCACCAGCGGGCCATTAGCGGGTCATCTCGGCAGCTGCAAAGCTCGCTGGCCAGCAATTCCCGCTGAAAGCAGATATTGGCCAGGCGCAGATTTTGGCAGCGCTCCCAGGCGTGCCACTGCCCCGGTAGCAGTAACCAGATGCTACCCACCGGCGCCGGCACCAGGGCGTCAAGCTGGCGATGCAAAGCGTGGCCGGCGCGAACCACCGCAATTTCAATAAAGTCGTGATCATGCAGGGGCGTATCGCCAAGGTGCAGGGGCCTATTGACATGCACCCTTGTGCCGCCAGCGGCGAAGAGATCACGGGTTGAGAGGTGTTCTTGGACCCGGGTCATGAGAGGACGATATCATGCTAGTCTGAGTCCGACAAGCGACGATAGCCAGGCAGGGCTCCAATGACTATAATGGGGGGATGGATACCAAAACCCTTTCCCAATACCTCGACCGCCAAGTCGTCGAAACTCCCTCCTGGGGCTATGCCAACTCGGGCACCCGCTTTGGCACCTTTGTCCAAGACGCGGCGGCGCGCAGCCTCGAAGAAAAGATCGATGACGCCGCCCAGGTCCAGGCCTTTACCGGGATCACCCCAGCCATTGCCCTGCACATCCCCTGGGATGATAGCGATGACTGGCCGGCGGTGGCCCGCTATGCCGGGGATCGCGGCATCCGCATTGGCGCCATCAACCCCAATGTCTTTCAGGATCAGTGCTACAAATTCGGCAGCTTCGGCCACCCCGATCCGGCGGTGCGCCAGCGCGCCATCGATAACCACCTGCGCTGCATTGAGGTAGCGGCGGCCACCGGCAGTCGCGATCTCTCGCTGTGGTTTGCCGATGGCACCAATTACCCCGGCCAGGACTGCTTCCGCAGCCGCCGCCAGCGCTTCCGCCAATGCTTTGAAACCGTCTACGCTGCCCTGCAACCGCAGATGCGCCTGCTCATCGAATATAAATTCTTTGAGCCCGCCTTCTATCACACCGATCTCTGCGACTGGGGTCAAGTCGCCCTGCTCTGCCGCCATTTGGGGCCCCAGGCCACGGTCTTGGTGGACACTGGGCACCACGCCCAGGGCACCAATCTTGAACACATTGTCGCCACTCTGCTTGACGAAGGCTTACTGGGCGGCTTCCACTTCAATGGTCGCAAGTACGCCGATGACGATTTGACGGTGGGATCGATTAATCCCTACGAACTTTTCCTCATCTACAATGAATTGGTGGACGCTGAACTCAGCGACGATGCCGCCCTCAGCGCCCATGCCCGGCAAGTGGCCTATATGTTCGACCAAAGCCATAATCTCAAGGGTAAGATTGAGGCCACCATTCAAAGCGCGATCACGGTCCAGGAATCCTACGCCAAGGCGCTGCTGGTGGATCGCGTGGCCCTGCGCGCGGCGCGCGCGGCAATGGATATCGTCGGCGCCGAAGAGGTCCTCAAGGATGCCTGGCACAGCGATGTCCGGCCGCTGCTGCGGGATTGGCGCAGCGCCAAGGGCTTAGACCCCGATCCCCTCGCCGCCTTCCGCCGCTCTGGCTATGAGCAGCGGGTGGCCGCCGAGCGCCTGGCCCGCCACGGCCGCGCCGCATCCGGTGGAGGTTACCAATGAGCCCTTCCCCGCAGCCCCTGCCCGAGGGTCAGACCCGCCAGGCCCTGGCCCGGATGACCGCCGCCCTCGGCGAACCCCATCGCGATTTGGTGATCCTTGGTGAGGGCAATACCAGCATGCGCGTTGATGAGGAACGCTTCCTGGTCAAGGCCAGCGGCCATGGCTTCCAGGGAATTACCGGGGAAGGCTTTGTCTGTATGCGCTTTGCCCCCATCCTCGCCCTGCTGGATAGCGATGAAGATGTCGATGAGGCCCGGCTCATGGCCACCTACGGCAGCGCCAAGGACGATCCCGAGGACAGCCGCCGGCCCTCGGTGGAAACGGTCTTCCACGCTGGCCTACTGCAACTCCCAGGGGTGCAGGCCGTGGCCCATACCCATCCCACCGCGATCAATGCCTTAAGCTGCTGCCAGCAATGGCCGGCAGCCTTCCAGGGCCGCTGCTTCCCCGATGAAGCGGTGGTCTGCGGCCCGGAGACGGTGCTGGTGGACTACCTCGACCCCGGCGTGGCCCTGGCCCGGGCCGTCGTCGGCGCCGCCGAGGCCTATGTGCAGCGCCATGGCCAGGCACCGAAAATGCTGGTGATGCGCAACCACGGGCTCATCGTCTGCGGCGCCGATGCCGCCGAATGCGAGCGGATTACGGCGATGGCGGTCAAGGCCGCGCGCATTCGCGCCGGCGCCCTGGCCAGCGGCGGCCTAACCACCCTCGATGAGGCCACCACCGCCCACTTGCTGGCCCGGCCCGATGAAAAGTACCGGCAGCGCCAGCTGGCTGGCAACTCATAGGGAGGCCTCCTTGAGCACTGAGTCTGCCCATATTGCCGTCGACTGCGGCGCCGAAAGCAGTCGGGTTATGGTGGTGCAGCTGGATCGGCAGCGCCGCAGCGCCGTGCTGCACCCCATTACCCGCTTTCCCACCCGCTCACAGCAGCGCGGTGAGGGCTGGTTTTGGTGCTGGCAAGAGCACTGCCAGGCGGTGCGCGCAGGGGTAGAGGCTGCCCTCCAGCGCTTTCCCCAGGCCCAAAGCGTCGCCGTCGATACCTGGGGCGTCGATGTGGTGCTCTGCAATCAGTCTTACCAGCCCTTAGCCGATCCCCGCTGTTATCGCGATCCCCGGGGCGCACGCGGGCAGGCCCGCCTCGATGGCCTGTGCCCACGCCCGCAGCGCTTTAGGCAAACCGGCTGCGCCCAATTACCGATCAATACCCTGGATCAGCTCAGCGCCCTGGCGCTGGAAGAGCCGGAGCTTTTGGCCAACTGCGCCCATTTGGTCTTCCTCCCCGATTACCTGAGCGGCATGCTCAGCGGGATTTGGGGCTGCGAGCGCAGCATTGCCGCCACCAGCAGCTGCACTCTGCCCGGCGCCGAGGCATGGCACCACGAACTCTTGGCCACCATCGGCATCGATAGCCAGCTCTTCGCCCCGATAAGTCCCAGCGGGCGCATCCTTGGCCCCCTCTTGGGCTATCCCCACTGCCAAGTCATTGCTGCCGCCGGCCACGATACCGCCGCCGCTATCGCCGCCCTGCCCGGCCCAGCCGAATCCACCGCCTACCTCTCCTGCGGCACCTGGAGCCTGCTCGGCACGGTTATCGATGCCCCGGCCCTGGCCCCCGAAGTGGCCGCTGCCGGTTTCAGCAACGAGGCACACTGGGATGGGCGCATACGCCTCAATCGCAATATTATGGGTCTCTGGATTCTCCAGCAGTGCCGCCAGGACTGGCTGGCCGCCGGCGGCGATGGGCAGCAGCTCGACCATGCCCAACTTGACTACGCCCAACTCGCCCAGGCGGCGGCCCAGGTCGCCGATGTGGCCCCTCCCCTGGACGTTGACGACCCCCGCTTTCTCGCCCCGAGCAGCGCTGAGCAGCGGATGAGCGATCGCGTCAGCGCCTGGTACCAAGAACAAGGCATCGCCCCACCGACCAGCCCAGCGGAGACGACCCGGGCCATCCTCGCTGGTTTGGCCCAGGCCTATGCCCAGGCCCTCACCCAGCTGCAGCACTTGAGCGGCCGCCGTATTGAATGCCTGGTTCTCCTCGGCGGCGGTGGCCGCAATGAATTGCTGCGCCAGCTCACCCGCGAAGCCTGCGGTATTCGGGTGGAGATCGGCAGCAGCGAAGCCACCGCCCTGGGCAATGCCCTCATCCAGTCCCACAGCCTTGGCCAAGCTAGCCCGGAAGACTGCTGGGCCTATGCCAGGAAGGCTCGTACATCGTCCTGAAAATCATCTTTGCCCACCAAATAGCGACGGCCCGGGGTTTTCACTCCCGGGCCGTTGCCATGCACCTTTCATAGGCCTTTCATAGGCCTGCTGTGCCGCGCTGCTTAGCGCATGTGCAGGATTTCCCAGAGTTCGTTGCCAAGCTCCCAGGTGTGATAATTCCGGATGCGGGGTGGAGCAAAGGATACTTCGCGGGCCTCGCGTAGGTCTTGGGAGCTGGTAATGCGGCCACCCGCCTTATCTCGCTCAAACTGTCGCACCGCGTCGTATGCCATTAAAGCATACTTCCAGTGCATGGCTGAGAAGCAGTGGATCACCACCGGCCGCTGTTCTGAGCGCGGCTGACCAGGTACCTCAGCGGCTTCCATGAGGCCAGCTATATAGGCGTAGACCTCGGCCAGTACCGGGTTGAGATGCTCGGCGCGGGTGCTTCCACTAATGGAGGCGCCTTCAATGCGGATGGGCGGATTGTTGGAGACCTGCAGCATGGCCACCGAAGCGTTCTGGTTATCCATCCACATATTGTGCATTTGTTGCACACCCATGCCGCGGGCGAAGCCCTCGGGATAGATCAGGATATTGAGATCCTGGGGCGGCTCGACCACCGGTGGGCTGGACGAGGCCTGACCCTTATTGGTGGGCAACAACTGCGAGATCATCTTTTCGGGGACGATGAACTTGGTGGTCAGCAGGAAGAAGATCAGCAGCAGGAAAATAATGTCGATCATGGGCGTCATATCGCCCTTAATGTCATCCTGCTCTGAGGGATCGAACTTTTTACGTTGACGTGCCATATTGGCTCCTTCCATCCGGCTCAAGCGACGGACTTGCTGCCCATTTAGTTAGTGGGAGTTTCTCGGTCGCCAGGGCGGAAGCTGGTAAACTGAATATTCACGAAGGGACGGGCCAGGGCAAAATTAGGAGGATTGCCGAGGTCCTTGGGCTTCATGTCGTTCCTGGGGTCAATGGAGTCCGAGGCAACCTGCATGATTTCTTGGACCAAGCGATATTCGGCCTCGCCATCGGCGCGGATTTCCAATTCAACCTGCGGCAGCATCATGCCGGTGCCCAGAGGGTCTTGGTATTTTTGGGCCACCTCGTAGAGACGGTCAAGTTCTTCACGCAGCCAAATGTAGGAACTAAAGTCATCAACACCGCTGACGGTACGGGTTTGCCCGGTCCAGCCGAGGCGGATGGTATTGCGTGGCTCACCGCCGCCGCCGCGGGTGGTGCTACCAAAGACCTCAATCACCGCATGCCGCCAATCGGGGGGCGTCTGCATTTCCTCGGCGGTGCGCGCCGGAGGAACGGTAATCTGGTTCGAGCGCATTTCGGACGTAATGCGACCAGCAAGAATGAAGAAGATGATGAGCAGAAAAATAACGTCGATCATCGGGGTGAGATCGATTTCGGAATCTGCTTGGCTAAGCTTTTTACGACGACGCATGGGATGGGCCTCTCTGCATGTGGCCAATGGGAAGGCGGGCGTGGCCCACCATGGGATAGCCGCTGTGGATCAAGCGCCCGGGCGGCTTCCACCGCAAGGACGCTTCAAGCCCGGGCAGTGCACCTCGCGAAGCGAGGGCGGGGATGGATCGCGCAGATCCAGGATCCCCTGCGGGAGTTCACCCTTGGCAGCAGCCTGCCAAGGGTGAACGATGCAAGCACGCTAAGGTTCAAGTGGGCTTACGACCTCGCTCTATCGACCGAAGCCCATGAACCCCAGATGGTTACTTGGCAGGACGGAAGTAATCGAGGATTTCGGCAGCGAGCACCCCAGCCTCGAGAGCGCTGCGATTGATGCGCGAGCGCAGGAAAAAGAAGACGAAGAGCATGGGAATGGCGATAAGCAGACCGGTGGCGGTGGTCAACATGGCCGAGCCGATCTGGTCGGCCAGCAGGGCCGCGTCAACCTGGCCACCGGCGGCAGCCATCTTAAAGAAGGCGCCGATCATACCAACCACCGTACCCAAAAGACCAAGCATCGGGCCGATGGCGGCGAAGAGGCTCAGCCAGTTGATCTGGGTCATGTACTTATTGAGCTCAGCAGTGGCGGTGTTCTCCGCCGCCTCCACCATGCTATCGTAGCCAAAGTCCTTCTTGTCGAGGCCGGCGACGAGGATTTCACCAAGCATGCTGGTGTCGCCAGCAACGGCATTGATGGCATCTTCGCAGGCCTCGTCATTGACGCCTTCGGCAAAGATATTGTGCATATCATCGGCCAGCCCAGGGGGCACCATAATATCAGGCGTAATGGTGATCATGCGCTGAATGGCCATACTAACACCAACAATCGAGAGGACGATCAGCGGCCACATGGTCCACGAGGTGAAAATGAGGACCGGCAGGCTGATACCGCCACCACCTTCTTGGGCGGCTAGGCCAGCCGAGGTGCAGACGAGCAGTGCCAGGGCCGTGAGCGAGGCGCGAGCGAGGGATGCCATGGGTTTCCATCCTTAGAGAGTGATGCCAAGGCCTAAGCCTTGTTGTGTCGTACGGGGCGGTGACTATAGAGGGGAAGCAGACAGCGGGAGAGGCGGCAACGCCCACCGACGGCATGCTGTGTTACTCAGAATCCCCCTGAGAACTCAAGCCTCCATGAGCATTGAGGCCATTGCTGGCACCGAAGATGGGGGCCTAAGGCCCCTGCCCAGGGACCAACGCGGGGAAAGGAGTTCGGTTCACCGCCTTTGCTTTAGCCCTCGGCCACCTGCTCGGGCCGCATCGTCGGAAAGAGAATGACATCCCGTATGCTGGTGCTGCCGGTGAAAAGCATCACCAGCCGATCGATACCCATGCCTTCGCCACCGCAGTAGGGCAGGCCGTAATCCAGGGCGGTGCAGTAATCCTCGTCGATGCGACCATCGGCAATGCCGGCCTCATCGTCATCGGCGGCCTCGGCTTCGCTCAGCTGCTGGTGAAAGCGCTGACGCTGCAAATCCGGGTCATTGAGCTCGGAATAGGCATTGCCCAATTCCATACGGGCGATGAAAAGCTCAAAGCGGCGGGTGCGCTCAGGATTTGCGGGTTGGGTGCGGCAAAGCGGAGTCAGCCAGGTGGGCTGGTCGGTAATAAAGGTGGGCGAAATGAGATGGGGCTCGACGGTGAGCTCCCAGACTTCATTGGCCAGTCGATCATAGGTGGCGAAGTCCTTGGGATCCAAGCCCAAGGATTTCGCTTTGGCGGTGACCGCTGCGTGATCGCTGTATTCGAGGCCAGCGAATTCGCGCAGGGCATCGTCATAGGCGATGCGGCGGAAGGGCGCATCGAGATCAATACTGTATTCGCCCCACTGCAGCTTGCGGCTGCCTAAGACGTGGTCGGCGAGATGGCGCAGCAGGGCCTCGGTGAGGTCCATCAATTCCTCGTGATCGGTGTAGGCTTGGTACCACTCGATCATGGTAAATTCGGGATTATGCCGGGGCGATAGGCCCTCATTGCGGAAATTGCGGTTGATCTCGAAAACCCGCTCTAAACCACCCACCAGCAGCCGCTTGAGGTGCAATTCAGGGGCGATGCGCAGGTAGAGATCCATATCCAGGGCATTGTGGTGGGTAACAAAAGGCCGCGCCGAGGCCCCGCCGAGGATGCTGTGCATCATCGGCGTCTCCACCTCAACGAAATCGCGGTCGGCGAAAAAGCGACGGATGCCATCAATCAGGCGCGAACGCATGAGAAAGGTGGCCAGGGACTGGTCGCTCATCATCAAATCCAGATAGCGCTGACGCTGGCGAATCTCCGGGGATAATTCACTCGTCGAGGCCCCGGCCTGGTGCGGCGGCGGCAGCATGCACTTGCCGAGGATGACCAGCGACTCCACGAAGCAGGTAATCTCTCCGGTCTTGGTGCGGCCCATGCGCCCCACCACCCCCACCCAGTCAGCGAGGTCAAGCTGGGTAACCAGGGCGAAATCATCGCCAAGGGCTTCCCGCTCGAGATAGAGCTGGACCCCGCGCTGCTTTTTGTATTCCGCCGCTTCCAATTCAACCTCGGCATCCACATCGACGCTCGCCCGGCGCTGCTCCATGAAAGCATCAGCTCGGGAGCGATCATAAAGGGTGGCGAAGCGCAGCTTACTGCCGGCCTTACGGATATTTCCCAGGCGGCCGGCTAGGCGCACTACTTCTTCGCTGCGCGGTGAGGCCTCACCCTCAACCCCGGCAGCCGGCGCCAGCGTCCGGGCTGCGAGCACCGTGTGGCTGGGCGAGAATCGCTGACCATGGGGATCGCGTCCGCTGTCGGCAATGGCCTGCCGCTTGGCGTCCCGCGCCGCCCGATATTGATCGCTTCCCGTTCCTGTCTGGCCTGCACCCATCACCGCACCTCCTGTATCGCGAAGGGCGGCAGCCTATCCCCGCCCCCGGCCTGTCCACAACCGGCCATTGATGCAGATGGCTTTAGTCGAAAGGCAGCGAGCCGCGCTTGCGGGCAATAAAGAAGTCCAGCGACCAGCGTCCGGGGCCAAGCATCAGCAGAACTAGGTAAGCGACGAGGTAACTGGTGGCACTCAGGTGAAACCAGTTGACGACAAAACCGGCAATAATCATGGTGAAAATCAAGGGCAGCAGGGCCAGGCGGGTGGCAAGGCCAAGCACCACCAAGGCAGCGCAGATGACCTCGGCGAAAATTACTAGCAGCAGGCTCAGCTCTGACCCAAGTCCAATCGGATCGCGGAAGGCGCTGGGATCCTCTTGGAAGCGAGCGATTTTACCCCAGCCATGGCTGACCAGCATGGCGCCACCAAACCATAGGCGCAGGAGAAAGGTCGAGCAGTCGCGGTACAGCTGCTCGCGGCGCTCGTCAAAGCACCAATCCCAAACGGCGAAAAGTTGACGCATAGAGATTCCTCCAATTCACCCTACGAGATTCCCCAGCTCTTGTTGTAACCCTTAAGGCAGCAATTGTTCCCACTCAGCCTCTTTAAAGCCGGTGGTGCCACCGTTGCCGACAATCAGAAAGGGCCGCTTAATCAAATTTCCCTGGGCCTGCAGGGCAGCAATGAAGGCCGCCTCGTCCATGTCCTCAACTCTGCCCTTGTGGGGCCAACTGCGGTAATCGGCGGAGGAGGTATTGAGCAGGCGCTTGCGCTGCCCTCCCATGGCCTTCAGCACCTGCCGCAGCTCAATAGCACTGGGGGGAGTCTCGCGAATTGGCAGCATCTCCACCTCTAAGCCCTGCTCGGCAAGCCATTTGAGGGCCTTACGACAGGTTCCACACTGGCCATATCCGTAGAGTTTCATCTTCATTCACCTTCGTTTTTAATTTTTATGCAGGGACTCATTTAAGGCAACCGCATTGGCCTTAAACACCACCTCTAAACAGCCATCCACGCTATGACGGCGATAGAGACAGTCATCGCGCCCGGAAAGCTCTTGCGCCTTGACCACCCCGCCATCGGGCAGGCGTAGCTTGGCGCCGGCGGTGATATAGGTGCCCGCTTCGACCGTACAACGATCCCCTAGGCTAATGCCAATGCCGGCATTAGCGCCAATGAGACAGCCCTTGCCAACCCGGATGACCTCCTGGCCACCACCAGATAGGGTGCCCATAATCGAGGCGCCGCCGCCAATATCAGAGCCATCATCCACCACTACCCCGGCGCTAATCCGGCCCTCTACCATGCTGGCGCCGAGGGTGCCAGCATTGAAATTGACAAATCCCTCGTGCATCACCGTAGTGCCGGCAGCGAGATGAGCGCCCAAACGCACCCGATCGGCATCGGCTATGCGCACCCCGCTCGGTACCACATAGTCCGTCATCCGGGGGAATTTATCGACGCTACGCACCTCTAGCAAAATGCCCTCGCGCCGCCATTGGCCGCGCAGACAGTCGACCTCGCTGGCCAAATACGGACCCTGGTTGGTCCACGCAACATTGTTTAAAAGGCCAAAGATGCCGCCGAGATTACAGCCATGGGGCGGTAGCAGGCGATGGGATAGGAGATGCAAGCGAAGATAGGCATCGTGGGCGTCCTGGGCAGGCTGCGCGATATCGGAAATCACCGTCAATACCGGCAGTTGGGGCGAGCGTAAGCGGTGCTGGCTAGCCCCGGCAGCGATGGCGCGCAAGCCGGTGCGCAGGGCGCGACCGTGGGTGGCCTCTGGATCCAGGCCATCAATCGCATCTTGCAAGGCCTGCAATTGCTCCTGATCCAAGCGCCAGGTGGCACTGCGCACGCTGCTGCCCAAGACCTGGCAGAGGCGTTCAAGCACCGCATCCACCTTGCCCAAGCGCGGCACCGGATAGTAGGTGTCGAGCACCGGGGCCTCGGGATTGATGCGGTCTGGCTGGGAGAGGTCAAGGCCAACGCTGGCGAGACCAAAGGCAAATGCTGCGGGCATGGAGAACTCCGGGAAAGGGAATACGAAAAGCGTCTCAACCATGGCTGGCTGGCCAGCGGGTCAACCCGGTGGCGGTTTTAAGGGAGGGGCAGATTTGGCGTCCGCATTCCCACTCCCCGGTTGCACCGGCAAGAGGCCACGCAGGCTTTCGCCCAGTAACCATACACACAGGCAGAGTATCCCTATGGACATTACCATCTTTGGCACCGGCTATGTCGGCTTAGTCACCGGAACCGGCTTTGCCGAAATGGGCAACCACGTCACCTGCGTCGATGTCGACGCCGCCAAAGTGCGCATGCTGCAGGCTGGAGAGATCCCTATTTACGAGGTGGGATTGCAGGAATTGGTGGAAGAGAATGTGCACGCTGGCCGCCTCACCTTTACCACCGATGCCGCCGCCGCCGTACAAACTGCCTGCGCCTGCTTTATTTGCGTTGGCACCCCGATGGCGGAGAACGGCGAAGCCGACCTGCGCTATGTCGAAGCGGTGGCCCGCGCCATCGGTCAACACCTGCGCGCTTACACGGTGGTGGTAACCAAGAGCACGGTTCCCGTGGGCACCGCTGAAAAGGTGCGTGGCTGGATTCAAGAAAGCCTAGATCAACGCGGCCTCGACATTCCCTTCGCCGTTGGCAGCAACCCTGAATTCCTCAAAGAAGGATCGGCGCTCGAAGACTTTATGAAGCCGGACCGGGTAGTCATCGGAACCGATGATCCCCGTGCAGAGGGCATTCTGCGCGATATCTACAGCCCCTTTATCCGCAATGGCCTGCGCTTTTATAGCATGGACATTCGCTCGGCGGAAATGACCAAATACGCTGCCAACTGTATGCTCGCCACCAAAATCAGCTTCATCAATGAGATCGCCAGCATTTGCGAAGAAGTGGGCGCGGATGTGCGCCAAGTCCGCCAGGGGGTGGGTGCGGATTCACGCATTGGATTGCAGTTTCTACATCCCGGCCTGGGCTATGGCGGCTCCTGCTTTCCCAAGGACGTGCGCGCCCTCATCCATGTCGCCGAGGCCCATGGCTGTAATCCGGCTATTCTCAAGGCCGTCGATAAAGTGAATCGGGTACAGAAAACGCTTTTGATGCGCAAGCTGCAGCAGTGGTGCGAGCTCAAAGAACTGCCCCTCGCCGGCCTTATCGTGGCGATGTGGGGCATCGCCTTTAAACCCAATACCGATGACGTACGCGAAGCCCCCAGTCTGGAACTCATCCAGGCTTTGCTGGCGGCGGGCGCCCGCGTCCAGGCCCACGATCCCAAGGCGATGGTGGCCGGACGCCAAGCCCTCAATGATCCCGCCGGAGTCAGCTGGCATGAAGACCAGTACGATGCTTGCGCTGGCGCCGATATCCTCTTCCTCGTCACCGAATGGCGCCCCTTCCGCCGTCCCGACTTTAAGCGCCTCGCCGAAAATCTGCGCCATCGCTGCATTTTCGATGGGCGCAATCAATACGACGACCAGCGCGCCGCCGAATACGGCCTGCAAGTCTTCCCCATCGGCGTCAGCCGCAGCCCCACCGCCCCCACGGCCCCGACCACCGAGGTCGGCGCCTAGGGCTAGACACAGCCCGCATGGTCCACATTGCCCCCCCTTTGCCTTGGTTGTTGGCCATCGGTTGCAGCCTGTTGCTAGCAGGCTGTACGCGGGATCATGCCCCGCCCCTGGTAAACCCCCTTTATCGCGTTGCCGGCGAGAGCAGTGTCGATAAACGCAGTTTAACCCAGGCGCGCAGTATGGATCGCATCGAGGCCCTACTTGCCGATGGGCTCTTCGATGATGCTGCCAGCGCCCTTGACCAGGCCATGGCCGAAGGCCTGCGCCATCCCCGGGCCGCCTATATGCGGGCACACATCGAACAGCAGCGGGGCAACTTCCAAGCCGCCGCGCCCTGGCTTGAAGAAGCCATACAATTAGCCCCAGGCTGGCCAGAGCCACGCTTGCGTTTAGCCGATATCTACATTGAGCTCAATCGCCCTGCCGCCGCCCAACGGCTCTATGCCGGGCTTGAACAACAATTCCCTCATCATCCCGCCGGGCCCTATGGCCGCGGCATGATCAGCCTTATGCGTGGGCGCCATGCCGAGGCCGGGCCAGCCTTTGTCGAGGCCCTCACCCGCGATCCCTCATTTGCGCCCGCCGTCCATGGCCAAGCCGTCCTCGCCCGTTTATCCGATCAACCAAGCCGGGAGCGAGATTTCCTCAATCGCTACCGCAGCCTGCGCCCCCTCGACCCCGGAGTACACTTTCGCCTGGCACAACTCGATGAGGCCAGCGAATTATTTTCCAGTGCCCGCCGGGGCTATTTACGGTCATGGGAATTGCGCCCAGCACCGCGTACCGCCCGTGCCCTTGCAGACCTTTTCATCCGACTGGGGGACGAAGAGTCAGCGGCCTTATGGGATGAGCGCAGTCGCTAATAAAAGCCATTGCGCAATCGAGGCAGCAGCCGGAATTTTAGCGCTGAGTAGAGCGATAGCGCTTGGTGCTACGGGAAAGATCAACCAGATCGCAGGCGTGCCGCTCGCTCATCTGGTGCTCCCGAATAAAGCCTTCGATAATGCGGCGACGGTCAGCGATTGAGTCATAGCGCCCAACAAGCGCTGCCGAGAGAGCAGCAATATCCTCGACCTGCTGGGCATTGATCTTCTGCAATCGCAGAATTTCGCCCTCAAGCTCGGCTACCCGAGCGCTTGAGTGAGCCGCCAAGGGCGCGCCGCGTTCGCGCCAGCGATAAATGGTGCGAACGCTCACCCCTAATTCATCGGCCAGGTCTTCTGCCCGCTCCCCCAATTCAATACGCTTGAGAGTCGCGGCAATCAAATCCGCATGAAATCGACTGCGTCGCACCGGGGCATTACACCGAAAGGTACTTAGCGACCGTTTTTTCGTCGACGTCGGCGCGAGCCTCGTCGCGAACGAATTCTCCGGTCTCAATGACAATAATCCGGTCGGCGATTTCTAAGGTGAAACTCAACACCTGCTCTGAAACGACCACCGTGAGTCCAAAACGCTCCTTAATGGTGTTAATAGAACGGGCCAGATCCTTAATAATCGATGGCTGTATGCCTTCGGTTGGTTCATCAAGAAAAAGCACCTTCGGGTCAGAGGCCAGGGCCCGAGCAATAGCTAACTGCTGTTGCTGGCCACCGGAGAGATTACCGCCCTTTCGTTTGCGCATTTCTTTCAACACGGGGAATAATTCGTAAATAAATTCCGGTATCTTTTTGGTTGTCTTATTGGCCTCTAAACCAGTACGAATATTCTGTTCAACGGTTAAGGTAGGGAATATTTGTCGACCTTGGGGGACAAAGGCCATGCCTTCACGCACCCGTTTAAACGAATCCCAGTTTTGGAATTCCACGCCATCAAGACTGATGGTGCCCTGGCGGGATCGAATAACCCCCACCATGCTTTTCATCAAGGTGGTTTTTACCATGCCATTGCGGCCCATAATTGCCACCGTCTGGCCCTTTTCCGCCGTAAAGCTTACCCCCTCGATGACATTAACTTTGCCATAGGCAACGTGCAGATCCTTAACTTCCAACATGAACAGGACTCCTCATGGATGGCAGGGGCATCAATGGCCGAGATAGACCTCGATCACCTTGGGGTTTTCTTCAATTTCATCAATGTTTCCTTCCGCCAGCAATTTACCTTGGTGCATAACGGTTACCTTGCTGGCCAATTTGCGAACGAATTTCATGTCGTGCTCAATAATAATGGTCGAGCGCCCATGGCAGATATCACGGAGTAAGTCGGCGGTTTGCTCGCGCTCTCGCACCGTCATTCCAGCCACAGGCTCATCAAGAAGCAGCAGAGCTGGATCGGAAATCAAAAGCATACCAATTTCTAGCCACTGCTTTTGCCCGTGACTGAGTAAGTCCGCCGGCGTTTTTAGTTGATCAATTAGGAAAATACGCTTGGCCACTTCGTGAATACGATCAACCACTTCCGAGGAACGCTTAAAGAATAGGGCACCCCAGACACCTCGCCCGCTAGGATATGACACCTCAAGATTTTCAAAGACAGTCAACTTTGGATACACCGACGGAGTCTGGAATTTACGCCCGACACCTACCGCCACCCGCGCCTGCTCGGCCATGTAGGTAAGATCGTGTTCCATAAAGGTAATTTTCCCAGCGCTTGGCCGGGTGCGGCCGCAGATCAGGTCCAATAAGGTGGTTTTCCCAGCCCCATTCGGGCCAATAACGGTCCGCAGTTCATCCTTCTCCACATACATGGTGAAGTTGTCGACGGCCTTAAATCCATCAAAGGACACGGTGAGGTCCTCCACCTCAAGGGCATAGTGAGGATACACTGGGCTCATGGCTGGCCCTCCTTGGCGGTATCGTTCGCGGTGACAGGTTCGGCACTGGATGCTTCGACAACAACCTCAGCGCCTCCAGTCGGCGGCGCTGGCGGGGGTGATCGGAGTCGACTCGTTAACTTGGCAAATACTGGTTTAACTTGACGCTGCCAGATCCCAGCAAGGCCTTCAGGGAAAACCAAGGTCACGAGAATGAAGAGAGACCCCATAAAGAAAAGCCAAATGGTGGGGAATTGCTCGGCGAAAATCATGCGCCCAAATAGCACCAGCAAGGTGCCATAAACAGCGCCGATGAGGCTCATCCGCCCACCCACCGCACAGTAGATCACCATTAAAATCGATGGCTCAATGCCCATCGTTGTCGGCGAAATGAAGCCCACATTCATTACAAACAAGGCACCACCTAAGCCACACATGGCAGCCGCCACGCAAAAGACAAACGCTTTGAGATTGGCCACATCGTACCCGCTAAAGCGAACCCGGTCTTCACTGTCTCGCACCGCGACCAGTAGGCGGCCAAGCTTGCTGCCGGTGATGAGCCGGCCAACAAGAACGCAGGCCAAAACACTGACCGCGGTCATAAAATAAATGATATTCTGGGCAGATGGATCTCGGATATCCCAACCCAAGAGGGTCCGCAGGTCAGTAATGCCATTAATTCCGCCGGTGTAACCCTGGCTGGTGACAAAAAGAATGGTAGCCTGAGTAATAATCGCGAAGTACACCCCCACTACCCGTCGCTTGAACATTACCCAGCCAATAATGAAAGCCAGCAGCGTGGGCAGTAAGAAAATCAGCAATACGGTAACCGGAAAACTTTTAAATGGATACCAAAACCACGGCAAGGAAGTTATTTGATTCCAATCCATAAAATCTGGAATGCCAACGGTGGTGAGGGCTCTCACCTGATCGCTTCCCTCTTCCTTGGCAATATTGGCAGCCGCCTCAAGCTTTAAAAAGGCCGCCATGCAATAGCCACCAAGGCCCCAGAAGAGACCTTGGCCAAGGCTCAAAATGCCCCCGTGTCCCCAGCAAAGCACTAGGCCGATGGCGACAAAGGCGAAACTCAAAAAGCGCCCTGCAAGATTGAGGTGAAACTCCCCTAAGAATATTGGCAGGGCCAGCAATAGCACCACTGCCAGGATAAGGAATGATATGATCCATTCACGACCGCCAAAGATTTCCACATACTTATTCACGCGCTTCTCCTCGCAGCATAACCGTTACAATGATAGGTTCGGTAATGGAAGGTGTGGGGGAAAGGGGCCCGGTGAAATATCTCATTTGCGAACCTTGCTGACGAACAGGCCCGATGGTTTAATAATGAGGACAATGACCACAAACAGTAGCACCAAGACCTTAGCGAAGACGCCAGACAAGAAGAATTCCATTATCGACTGGGCTTGCGCGATGCCGAAGGCTGAAACCAAGGTGCCAAGTAAGGAGCCTGCGCCACCCAGGACCACCACCATAAAAGTGTCGACAATGTAGAGCTGACCAGCCGAAGGAGATACCGAACCTATGGTGGTGAATGCTGCTCCAGCAACCCCAGCTAAACCGCAGCCAATGGCAAAGGTCATACGGTCTGTTCGTTTGGTGTTGATGCCCACAGCTCCGGCCATATCACGATTGAGCACCGTTGCCCGCACGCGCAGACCCCAGCGACTCTTGAACATCATCAAATAGACGAGTCCCGTCATGACTAGTGCAGTAGTGAGAAGAAATAGTCCGGCGATGGGAATGAAGATGTCATCAGTTGGCATCCAGGCCCCTTGGAGCCATTCCGGCATGCGTGCTGAAGCTTCACGGGCGCCAAAGGTTTGGCGGAAGATTTCCTGGAAAATCATCGATAGACCCCAGGTGGCAAGCAGGGTATCTAACGGTCGATTATAGAGGAAGCGAATCAAGCCCCATTCAACGATCCAGCCAAGGATGAACGTAACGATAAATGCGGCAACAATGGCGAAAAGAAAATAATAAGGCATAAACCCAGGCGCATGATTCGACACGATCGTCGATAAAAATACGGTGGTATAGGCCCCGGCGGTAAGGAATTCGCCGTGCGCCATATTGATGACTTTCATCTGGCCAAAAATAATCGAGAGGCCAAGCGCCATCAGCAGGAACACGGCAAAAAGACTAAACCCAGCAAATCCCTGCATAATCAGGATCGACTGTAATTCGCCCCAGGTATAATCGCCCATAGTCATCTCCAGGCATACCAGCCCCAATCCTGTGGGGCGGCGCACAGACATAGTGATGAGATTGAAGAGAAGAGGATTCGTCCGCTATCTTCAGACCTTTGCTGCCATCAGCATCCAGGCCCATTCTTGGCTTGAGCAGCGGGAACTCCGTCGATCCACATATCGGCGGGGTACGCGCGGTTCAGACCGCGGGACTTACCCGCCGCCGGTTAGGCGGCGGGTTTCCCGAGACGCGATGCTTTACTGGTATCCCTCAGGGAAGGGATCGGGTTCAATCAGTTCTGGCGATTCGGTGACCAGCTCGAATTGGCCATTGGGCAGGATCCGCCCAATGCGGGCCCGAGACCACAAGTGATGATTCTCATGAATCTTCACATAGCCTTCCGGAGCCTCATGGAACTCGATGCCAGGACTATGCTTTTGCAGACTGGCGACATCAAAAGAGCCACCGGCCTCTACCGCTTTCTTCCACAGCCAGGGGCCAAGGTAGGCGGCTTGGGTCACGTCACCGATCACCGAGTCTTCCCCGTGCATGGCCTTAAATGCGGCAACGAAAGCCTTATTGTTTTCGTTGTCCAGGCTTTGGAAGTACTTCATGCAGGCGTAAAAGCCGGCAGCGTTTTCGCCACCGATGCCCTTGAGTTCGTCTTCGGTGGTGGAGATGGTGAGTAAAATCTGGTTATTGCGGGCCAACGATTCGCCGGTGATACCAGCAGCATTGAGCTGGCGATACCAGGCAACGTTTGAACCACCGACGACCACCGAGTAGATGACATCGGGACGGCGCAGGCGTACACGGTTAATGAGCGAGTTAAAGTTGGTGTGGCCGAGGGGGAAGTAATCCTCGCCTACCACTCGCGCATCCTCGAGATGTCGCTCAATATGAATGCGAGCAATTTTATTGACGGTCCGCGGCCAAATGTAGTCCGAACCGATCAAGTAAAAGGTGCGCGCACCTTTCTCATTATAGGCCCAATCAAGGCCGAAGATCACCTGCTGGGTGGCTTCCTGCCCGGTGTAGATAACATTCTTGGAGGCTTCTAATCCCTCGTAGAAGGTAGGGTAATAGAGCATACCATTGTGCCGCTCGAAAATCGGCAGCACTGCTTTACGGGAAGCTGAGGTCCAGCAGCCGAAGACAGCCGCCACGCGATCGTTAATCAGCAGCTTACGGCTGCGCTCGGCAAAAGTGGGCCAGTCGGAGGCGCCGTCTTCAGTAATGATGCGAATCTGGCGGCCAAGCACGCCACCGGCCTCATTAATCTGGGCAATGGCTAAGCGCTCTGCCTCTACCGATCCGGTTTCGGAGATGGCCATGGTGCCGGTGAGGGAATGAAGAATACCCACGGTAACCGTATTGTCTGTAACTGCCAAGTTGGTGGTGTTCACCTTTTCGGTGGGGAACTGGTCGAGCACCGGGTTGACCCACTCGGTTGCAGAGAGCGCTACCGAAAGGCCAAGGGTAAGCGCCAATGTTTCCACTGGTCGCCGCAGCAAGCGCTTAAAGCGACTCGTGCCTGAGGAAGGAAAGGTTTGACCCTGCATGGTCTACTCCTGAGATGGAAAGGGCCAGGGGATGATCCTGGTCACGGGTGATTGCGATGTTGCGTGCCTAATGCTCCAATCGTGCCAATCAACAGTGTTCCCACTTCTTTTCTGGCAGTCTGGTTCCACTTGCATTCCTGAGATGATGCGCCCAAATATTTATTAATGGATTATGGCGTGCAATTATTGACACATAACGCAGATGATGAACCTACTAGATTCCGTTTATTGTATTTTTACGATGCAATTTTTGCAATTCCCGGCCCCAAAAGGATCCACTCTTTTTGTCATTACAGCAAGATCCCTGAGCCCATCGGTTCGCTTGAATACACCTTGCTGCAACAATATGAATACAGTTTTTGGCGCTTAGCTGCATGAACGTTCAATAATTCAGCGCTGCCCTAGACAACGCTTTTGATCTTTCGATCTACTCCAACCGCTCGATCCCAATGCTTCCGTTCTTGATGCCCCTCAGGGCCCTACGGTTGTACCCGGCCACGTTTAACGCTACCCTCGTAACAACGGTAGGAGGAACAGTATGGACGACGGCCATTGGGTACACAATATTGATCCTTTCGCCATTCGCTTTTGGGGCTCGGTGGGCATTCGCTGGTATGGCTTAGCTTACCTAGCTGGTTTCGGCATCGCCTGGTGGCTGTTGCGGCGCTGGAGCAGCCAGGGCCGCCTGCCGTTGGATCATCAGGCGATCGCTGATGCGGTACTCACCATTGGCATCTGCATGATCCTCGGCGGCCGCCTGGGCTACTGCCTCTTCTACCTCGACGATGGTCTACACGGGCCGCCGCTGGCGTTTTTCCGCGATCCCCTGGTCTTCTTCCGCCTTTGGGAGGGCGGCATGGCCAGTCATGGTGGAGTGGCCGGACTCTTCCTGGGGACGTGGTGGTTTGCCCGCCGCCGCCGCATCCCCTTCTTGGTGCTGGGCGACTGCGTTGGCGCCACCACCGGCCTGGGGGTACTCTTTGGGCGCATCGCCAATTTCATTAATGGTGAGTTGTGGGGGCGGCCCAGCGATGTCTCCTGGGCGATTATCTTTCCCGCCGATCCCAGTGGCCTGCCCCGGCATCCCAGTCAGCTTTACGCCGCTGGCCTTGAGGGCCTGCTTATGTTGGTGGTCGCCCTCACCGTCCACCATTTCCACCGCCGGCCAGGGCTGACCATTGGCGCCACCATTGGCACCTACTCCATCGGCCGCTTTATTGGCGAATTTTTCCGCGAGCCCGATCCCGGCTACGAACTCTACTTGGGCTGGATGTCCAAGGGCCAGGCCCTCACCATTCCCCTCTTTATCGCCGCCGTCTGCTTTACTATCTATGCTTGGCGCCGCGGCCATCGTCCCGAGGCCTACAGCCCCCTCTCAACGACTCAGCAGGAAGCGCCGCCGCCGCGCCGCAGCCATGGCTGATTCCGCTGCTCAGGATGCCGCTGCCGTCGCCTGGCTCACCAGCGCCAGTGGCAGCCAGTTGCTGGCCCAGTATCAGGGCCATGACCCCGCCGAGCTCGCCCTGCGGCGACCCCCGGAGGCCGATGGCCAGCACTGGCGCTGGCTCTGCGAGCAATTGCGCCTGCGCCAACTGCAGCGGCGCAAGTTTGGCCCCTGGGCCAGCCTCCTCCTCTTTACCAAGCAGGCCGCCGAGCAGGCGGCCTCCTGGGCCTGCGCCCACTGGAAAGCCCGTCATCTCAGCCCCCAGCGGCAGCAGGTGGCGGACCTCTGCGCTGGCCTCGGCATGGATTGCTTGGCCCGCGCCGCAGCCGGAGCCGCGGTAACGGCGGTGGAGCACAACCCCGCCCTGGTGCAGCTACTCGCCGCCAATGCCCGCAGCCTGGGCCTGAGTCTGGAGAGCCGCCAGGACGAGGCCGTGGCCTGGTTGCGCGGCGCCGGCCAAGAACAGGAGCTCATCCTCTGCGACCCCGACCGCCGGGCCAGTGGCCGACGCAGCCTCGCGGTGCATGATTGGTCGCCGGACCCGGCCCAGGTCATGGCGGCCCTGAGCCCGGATCAGGATGCATTGATTAAGCTAGCGCCAGCGGTGGATGTGCCGCAGTTGCAGCGGCAGCTGCCCGAGCGCTGGGGCCTGTGGGCGATTTCGGTCAATGGCGAACTCAAAGAGCTCCTCCTCCACCGCGGCAGCAGCCAGCAATACGCCCTGGGCCTAGCCGAGGATGGCAGCAGCCGCTTCCAGCTGGCAGCCAGCGGCGAGGCGCCGGTGGTAAGCGCCCAGGCGGCGGCGGCGGGCATGATTTTAGCGGACCCCGATCCCGCCTGCATACGCGCCGGCCTCCTCGCCTGGCTATGGCGGGACTACGCCTTGGCCCCCCTGCACCCCCAGCTGGCCTGGGCCTGCGGTGCCCAGCGCCACCCAAATTTCCCCGGCAGCTGGCATCCGATTAGCGCCTGCGGCCGCTATCAGGAAAAGGCCCTGCGCCGGGAACTGCGCCAGCGCGGCATTGAACGCCTGCGCATTTCCCGCCGTCACTTCCCCGACGATCCGCCCACCATCCACCGCCGCCTCGGCATCCGCGAAGGCGGCAGCCACCGCCTATTCTGCTATCGCGATGCGGACTCGCGACCGTCGTGGATTCTCTCAATGGCGGAAGAATTCGCGTAAGCCTAGAAAACGCAGTTGGGGTGACGAAGTCGCCCCAACTGCGTTTTGAGGAACGACGTGTATCAAAATAGACATTCACCCAAAAGGTGACCTTTAAAAATCGCAGTAGTCCCCCATATTCGAGGCGCCGACGACGATGTTTACTCGTGTAAATAAGGAGGAGGCAACGAAGAAGATGGGGTGCTACTGCGGTTTTTAGGGTAAGCGCAGCTTATCGGTGACGGGGGGCGAGGGGCGAGGGGCGCTGATCGTCCTTGGCCTTTGGTCGTTGGCTATTCGTGGCAATCAGCCAAAGGCCAGGGAGACCTGCAAGAGCGGGTCTACCTCGTCCTTGAGCCGGCGTTCACAGCGGTCCTGCAACTGCTCCCAAACCGGCTCGTCCTGGGATTCGGCGGGGCAGCGAATGGTTACCTGCATCCCTTGCAGATCCCAAATTTCGCAGCCGGGATGGGCGGCAAGTACATCCTGCAGTTGCTGGGTAATCGCCCGCATCAGGGCAATCCGGCCCTTAGCGCCGGTGCTGCTGGCGGCCACCGTCGGCGCCGGAGCATCCTGGACCTCGGCAATCACCCGCTCGACATCCCGGCGGCAGGTGCCGCAGCCGCTGCCAACCGGACTTTGCGCCTGCACCGCCGGAAGGTCGGCGGCACCACTGCGCACCAACTCTTTCACCGTGGCCTCGTCAACCCCGTGGCAGCGACACAGCAAGGGAGATTCCGACGTCGTCGTATCCAGACGGGCGACGAGGCCATCGCTGCCCTCAAGATGTGCGATGGCGTCCTTGAGCCCGGCCAAACCCCAGAGTTGGGGGGGCAATTGATCAGGCTCAAGGCCGCCGAGGGCGGCGGCAATATCTGCATGGCCAAGATTCCGGCACTCTTCGAGGCTTTTACCGACCACCAATTCCGAGAGCACCGAGGCCGCCGCCACCTGCTCTTGGCAGGCAAAAACTTGGAATTTGGCGGCAGCGACGCGGTCGCCCTCGACGCTCATGAAAAAGCGCAGGGCGCGACCACTGACAATGGAGCCCACATTTCCAGTGCCATGGGCATCAAGCATGCGGCCCATATTGCGGGGCCGCTGAGCATGATCAAAGTAGGTGTCCAGGGGCGTCATGTCAGTCATGATGGGCGATACCGCCACATGGCAAGGCGGGGGAACGGGGCGCAGCACCCCTGAATCAGCGTGGGACTTTTCCGCATGGCCCCTCGCCGCAGTTCGGTTAGGCTCTACCCCTCAATTTGCCCGATACGGGGAGGAGAAGAGACATGCTCGTTCGCGCCATATATCCCTCAATCGCGCTCTGCTTAAGTTTCTATGGGATCAGCAATCTCAGCGCGAGCGAGGTTTACCAGGCACCCCACCCCGAGCCAACGGCCGAAGAAGTCGCCATCGTAGAACTGATGAATCGCTTCCGCGCCGATCCTGTTACCGAAGGCCAACTGATTCTCGATGCCACTGATTTACCCAGCTATTTCTGGCGCCAATCCAATCTGGTGGTGGACAAGCAAATGTACCTTGAAGAAGTGCAAGCCCTCAATCCAGCGCCACCCTTAGTTTTTGATCTTGATGCTCTCAAGGCGGCTCGTCTGCATTCGCATTATATGATTATTAATGATCACCAATCCCACCAACAAGACCCCGGAAGATCGGGCTTTACCGGGCGCAGCTTTTCCGATCGCCTTAAGGCCGCAGGATTTTCCGGCAGCCCCGGCGGCGAGAATATTTTTCGCAATGCCGGCAATGCCTGGCAGAGCCACGCCGCATTTATTATTGATTTCGGACCCGGTGGCCCCGGCGGCATGCAAAATGGGCGCGGCCATCGGATGAATATGATTAACCCCCGCTTCAATGTCATTGGTGCCAGCGCCGTTGAACACGGCGGGCGCTTTGCCGTCACCCACAAACTGGGCCGCAGCAATGGCCGCTTTATTGGCGGCGTGATTTATTCCGATCGCAATGGCAATGGCTTTTTTGACCCCGGCGAAGAGCGGGCGGGAGCGCTCATCCGCAGCTCTGACGGCCGCAGTGAAACCCGCTCCTGGGCCAGTGGTGGTTATGTTCTGCGCCTGCCCAATAATAGCTCCGGCGCGGTGCAGATCACCGTGGGTGAGGTTACCACCACCGTCATCATCCCCGCCGGCGAAAATAATGTCCACTTTAGTTGGGCGGTGCCAGCAGAGGCAGAACTCGCCGCCGCCGACCGCCTCATCCGTGAAGTCGAAGCGATCCCTGATGACGCCCGCAACCAGGCCCGCCGCCGGCGCGCCCTTATCAGCTTACTCATCGGATCCCAGCGCCTGCAGCTGGATCATGGACGCCAGGAGCGAGTACAGGCCCTCACCGCCGAAATCGCCAGCGAACTGGCCACCGACCAAAAGCGCTACCTCGCCGCCGTCGCCGCCGGCGACCGCCGCGAACTAGCCACCGTGCAGCGGGAAAGCAGCAGCACTTGGCGCGGCAGCGAGGCCATGGCTTGGTTCGATGAAGCCGCGCTCTACGCCCGCGCCGCCCAGGGCGTCGCCGGCTACCGCGCCACCCGCGACGCCGGCCGAGCCATCGACCAAGGGCAGCTCAGTCAACTTCACGATAACCTCCGCAGCGCCGCCCAAGCCAGCAAACACCCCGACCTCCGCGCCGCCTTCCTTGCCCTCCTCCAGGAGGTAAAGCCCTGATACTTGGCTTCCCCTTGTGATTGTCCGTTGAGCCTAAGCATGCATGTCCATGCAGGAGGCGCTTGAGGATTGCGAGGTGCTGATCGTTGGCGCCGGCCCGGCGGGGACGGTGGCGGCGGCGCTCTTGGCCCAGGCCGGGCATCGGGTGGGGATTATTGAGCGCGATCGCTTTCCCCGTTTCCAGATTGGTGAGAGTTTGCTGCCCCGCTGTATGGACCATTTGGCAGCCGCCAATTTGCTGCCGGCCCTCGAGGCCCGGGGCTATGCGCGCAAACATGGTGCCTGGTTTTTGCGCGGCGATGAGCGCAGCGGCTTTGATTTCGCCGAGCAGTTCAGCGGCGGTTATGATTATACTTGGCAGGTGCCGCGGGATGATTTCGATCTTACCCTGGCCGAGGCGGTGATGGCCCGGGGTGTGCCCATCGCCTGGGAGCATCAGCTTGAGCACTTTCGCCCCGCCAGCGGGCCAGGGGAAGCACCAGAGCTGAGCGTCCGGCATGGCGATCGGATACAGCTGCTGCGGCCGCGCTGGGTATTGGACGCCAGCGGCTATGGCCGGGTGCTGGCCCGCAGCTTGGATCTCTGCCGGCCGGTGGCGGCGCCGCCGCGCCGCGCCCTCTTTACCCATACCCGCGGTGACCAGCGCGAATGCGGCCGCAATGCCGGCCGCATTTGGGCCTGTATCCACCCCGATCAGGCCTGGATTTGGGTGATCCCCTTTGCCGATGGGCGGACCTCGGTGGGCATGGTCGCGGAACCGGATTTCTTCCAGGCCTACCCCGACGATCCGGCCCAGGCCTGGCAGGCGATTGTTGCCTCCGAGCCCAATCTGCGGCGGCGCCTGGCCGGCTGCCAGCCCCTATTCCCGCCGCGCAGCCTGGCCGATTATTCGGCCACGGTTAGCCGCTTACACGGACCGGGCTACACCCTTTTGGGCAATGCGGCGGAGTTCCTGGATCCCATCTTCTCCAGCGGCGTCACCCTGGCCCTGGAGAGCGCCCGCCTCGCCAGCGAAAGCCTGCAGCGCCAGCTTAAGGGCGAGACGGTGGACTGGGATGCCAGCTTTGAGCGCCCCATCCGCCAGGCGGTGGACGTCTTTCGCAGCTATGTGCAGGCCTGGTATGATGGGCGCTTTCAGCGGCTCATCTTTGCCGAGGACAGCGATCCGGCGATCCGCCGCATGCTCTGCTCGGTCTTAGCCGGCCACGTTGACGATAAACGCAATCCCTTCGTTGCCCAGCACCGGCGCAAACTCGATCAGCTGCTGCGCGTTCTCTCAGCTCCGAGAAGTCTGTAGTTCGGCGAAGGCGGCAATCAGCCGCCGCAGATCGGCCTTGGTATGGGCAAGGCTGGGATTAAGGCGCAGGCGACAGCCGGCGGCGGGCACCGTCGGCGGGCGAATCGCCGGCGCGTAATGACCGGCCTGGCGTAGGGCCAGGGCAAGGTCAAGGCTGCGCTGCTCATCCCCCACCAGCACCGGGATAATCGCACTGCGACCGGCCGGCACCGACCAGCCCTGTTCGGCAAGGGCGGCGCGCAGCTGGGCGGATTGAGCCTGAATCCGCTCCGGAATATCGGGTTCCCGGCGTAGCACATCGAGGGCGGCCACTGCCGCCCCCATTGCCGCCGGCACTGGAGCGGTGGAAAAAATAAAGCTGCGACCGCGGTTAACCACCAAATCGACCACCGTTTGTGAGGCGGCAATAAAGCCGCCCTGGGCGCCCAGGCCCTTAGAGCAGGTGCCCACCAAAGCCGCTGGCTGCACCCCCAATTCGGCGCAGAGGCCGCGCCCACCGGGGCCGAGGACGCCAAGGGCGTGGTCTTCATCCACCACCAAGAGGGCCTGATGGCGGGCGCAGATTTCGGCGATGGCGCGCAGGGGGGCCTCGTCGCCATCCATCGAATAGACGCTTTCGACACAAACCAAACGGCGCCGCGAGGCGACGCTTAAGGCCAGCTTGCGCTCGAGATCTTCCAGGTCGTTATGGGCAAAGCGCAGCAGACTGGCGGCGGATAGACGTATGCCATCGTAGGTTGAAGCATGGGCCAGGCGATCGACAATAACCACATCCTCGCTGCTATTGGCGAGGGCCACCAAGAGGGCGAGATTGGCCTGATAGCCGGTGGTGGTAACCAGACAATCATCCACCCCCAGCCACTGAGCTAGGCGCTGTTCAAGCCGGCGGTGACAGCGCAGGCCGCCGCCGAGCAGGCGCGAACCGGTGGCGCCGGCGCCGTAGCTGCGCAGGGCCCGCGCGGCGCCATTAATCACCCGCCGATCCTGGGCTAGGCCGGCATAGTCGTTACTTGCCCAATTGATCAGCTTATGGCGGCGCCCGCCACCCTGGCCATCCACCCACACCACCTGGCGACCGGCTTTACCATCGATGAGGCTGCGCTGGCGCAGCCGTTTTTGATCCTTCAGTTCCGCCAATTCATCGGCCATCTCGGCCCAGGGATCGACGGCCGCACCATGCGAACTCATGGCCGCACCGAAATGTGCAGGGTTTGGCCGGGGGCGGCATGGATGCCCTGCAGCAGGGCAAAGCGGCCATCACTGACCACCACCTGGGCTGCAAACCAGCGCTGATCTACGCTACCCGGGCCAGCGCTCACCCGCACCGGGCCGGGGGCCAAGTGACCGCGGTATTCGATGAGCAGGCGATCGCTGCCGCCCAGCACCAAGGCGCTGGCAGCGCTCGGAGAGGGCGCCGGGCTGGGAGCTGTGGCCGGCTCTTCCGTCAGCTCTGCGGCCGCCGGCACACCCAGCACCAAGCCGGCCATGCGCTGGGCCAGCTGCTGCTCAAAGCGCCGATCGCTGGCCGTGAAATTGGGCTCGGCCTGGTCTTCGGCCGCGACCAGGGCCATGGGCTGGGCACTCAAGGCAAAGCGCATGGGCCGGCCCGGCTCCATTTCAAGGGGGCGAAGGCGTAAAAAATAGACCTCGCCCACCGTACTGGCGGGCAGGGCCTCTAGCCCTGAATAGATGTGAATGGAGTCATCCAAACCTAGGGGGCTGACGTCTTTCGCCTGGCCATCCTCGGCCAGGGCAGCCAGAGGATTCACCCGCCACCAGGCGGGGGCCTGCTGGTCCGGCGTCGCCGGAAGTTCGGCCACCCGCACCAGCAGGGAGAACACCGGATCACCCTCCTCCGCCAAGGAAACGCTTAACGACAGGCTAAAAGCCACAATAAAACCAAGAATTTTCCAGCCCATACCATCCTCCACGCTCATTCCCACGCAAAGCAGCAGGCTAAACCGCCCCCCCCGGGGTGCAATCCAGGGTCCGGGGAGGAAGAGCGGGCGAATGCTTGGTGCTGGGCTTGGGACCGCATGCGATGATTCCGTCGCTGGCTGTTCGTCCTTGGTTGGTCGCTTTTCGCTGGGGGGCAATGCCGTTGCGTGATCGCGAATAACTCGTTTCGGTTTATTTAATGCGGAAAAACAGGGTTCTCACGGAGACGCGGAGGCACGGAGGGCTCTGGGTCTTGAACAACATGTTGCCACGGACCAACCGGGTCTCTCTCTTTGGGCTTCTCCGTGAACTCAGCGGCTCCGTGAGAGAAAATTCCATAAGGCAGATCGGCGACAATACACATACGATCACAGAACGCCATTTGGGGGAGAACCAGGTTCTCCGATAGCCTGTGGCGCTGGGGTGGCATTTGCGCAGCTCGGATCGGGGCTTCGTGTAGCCTGCTTCAGCCTCGGCTTGCTGACTTTTCGCCAGGGCTATGGTCGGCTCCATGAACCAATCCTATGAATTTCCCGCCGACTTCATGTGGGGTGCGGCCACCGCCAGTTATCAGATTGAAGGCGCCGCCGATGAGGGCGGACGGGGGCCTTCGGTGTGGGACCATTTCTGCAAGGAACTCAATGGCGTAATGACCGGCGAGAGCGGTGATGTGGCCTGCGATTTCTACCACCGCTGGCGCGAGGATATCGCCCTCATGCAAGAGCTGGGAATCAAGCACTTCCGCTTCTCCCTGGCCTGGCCGCGGATCTTTCCTGAAGGCACCGGCACGCCCAATGAAGCTGGCCTCGCCTTTTATGATGCGGTTATCGATGGCCTGCTGGCCGCCGGCATTACTCCGCATATTACCTGCTTCCACTGGGATAGCCCGCTGGCTTTAGAAACCCGCTACGGCTCGTGGCGCTCGCGGCAGATTGCCGATGATTTCGCCGATTATGTGGCGGTGGTGGTGCGCCGTTACGGCGATCGAGTGCGCCATTGGATGACGATTAATGAAGTGCCCTGCTTTACCGCCCTCGGCTATGGCGTCGGTAAACAGGGGGTGCACGCCCCGGGCACCATCGTCGGAAGTCAAAAAGAGGTGTGGCAAACCGTGCACCATGCCATGCTGGCCCACGGCAAGGCGGTGCAGGTTATCCGCGCCATAAGCCCCCAGCCCTGCCAGGTCAGCCTGGTCGATAATTGCAGCGTGCCGATGCCGGTGATGGAAAGCCCTGAACATATTCAGGCCGCCCAAATCGCCTTCCAGGATGCCTGGTGCAATGGCGCCGTGTCCTACCCCGCCCTTACCGGTGACTACAGCCCCCTTTTCCGCCGCCGCAAGGAGGCCGAAGGGGCAATGCCGGATATCGCCCCCGGGGATTTGGAAACCATCCACCAGCCGCTGGATGCCTACGGCCTCAATATTTATTCCGGCGGCTATGTGCGCGCCGCCGCCAATGCCGATGGCTATGAAGACCTGCCCCTGCCCCAGGGCTACCCGCGCTTGGATATGCCCTGGCTCAATATCGCCCCCGATGCCATCTATTGGGCGGTGCGCCACCTCAGCGCCGATACCGGATTTAAGGGAAATTTCTTTATCGCCGAGAATGGCTGTGCGGCCCAAGACCAGATCAATGCCCAGGGCGAGGTGCTGGACCTCGACCGCCTGCTTTTTATTAAGCAGTACCTGCGGCAAACCCAGCGCCTCATCGCCGAGGGCTACCCGGTCAATGGCTACTTCGTCTGGAGCCTTTTGGATAATTTCGAATGGGCCTGGGGCTATGCTAAGCGCTTTGGCATTGTCTATACCGTCTACGAGAGCCAACGCCGCATTCCCAAACAGTCAGCGCACTGGTATCGGGAATGCATTAAGCAGAATCGGGTGGTCTAATCCTTCAATGCTCAGGGAGGGATTTGGGGTGCTCTGATGATAAACCGCCTGAATTCCAGTCCGCTGACGCCGCTGCCGATGCTCTGCGATGATAGTCCCCTGCGGGTGGAGAGCATCCTCACCATGGCCAGCAGCGAGCGGCGCTTGCTCTGCATTGGCAATAGTCTGACCTTTGAGCATCGGGTGCCGCGCTTAGTCAGCCTGCTCGCGGCGGCGGCGACGCCAGCGCAGCGGCTGGGGACGCGTATGATCACCCGCGGCGGCGCCGATCTCGGCTGGCACCGCCAGCAGGGCCATGCCGCCCAGGCCATCGCCGAGGGGATTTGGCACTGGGTGCTGATTCAGGACCAAAGTCGACGCCCGGCCCTCTCGCCGGCCGAGAGCGTGGCCGATTGCTGCTATTTCGCCGAGCTCGCCCGGGCCGCCGGGGCACAGCCGCTCTTCTATGCGACCTGGGCCACCGCCGACGATCCGGAACTCCTGACGCCCCTGCGCACCAGCTACGCCGAGGCGGCCCGGCAATCCGGCTGCGCCCATGCGCCGGTGGGCGATGCCTTTGCCCTGGCCCGGCAACGCCTGCCCCACATCCCCCTGCATCGGGAAGATCACCTGCATCCCACCCCGGCGGGGAGTTTGCTCGCCGCCGCGGTTATCGCCTCCTACTGCGGCATTGTCCCGCCCCAGCGTATGGCCATGCCCATGCTGGACGCGGAAGCAGCGCTGGTAAATATTCCCGAAGGCCAAGCAGGAGATCTGCTCCGAATAGCCCGGGAACTGTGCCAAGCATCGCAATAGCGAATCATTTACCATCTGAATGATGGCGGTGTAACTAAGCCCTCGATAACATTTGATCTTAATAGATTGTCACCACTGAAGGGGAAAAGGCACAGCACGACTTCTAAATTTGCTCCTCTTGCAGCAGCAGATTGATCAACTGATTCGAGGGGAAGGGCTTGCGCAGGAGACTTTGCTGTTCCCCGTCGATAAGTTCATTCGCTTCTTCACCAACATCGCCGGTCATCAATATAACCCGCACTGTTGGCCTCTGCTTGCGTATCAACCGGCCAACCGAAATCCCCGACTGACCTGGCATGCGAATATCGAGCACGGCGTCTGTGATCTGAGAGTCTTCTTCAAAGGCCGCAATGGCTGCACTCCCATCCTCAACATCGAGAACAACGGCACCCATGCGCTCCAAGGCCTCTTTGAGAACCTGGCGGAAGTCTGAATTATCATCGGCAACGAGAATCCTACGTCCCGACAAGGGATACGTCGCGTCTGCTCGGCGATAAGATGCTGTCACCACTTGTGGAGTTGGCGTTGGCGGCAACGACGGTGGGAGTTCTATGGTAAAGGTGGTACCTCTACCCAGTTCGCTAGCCACCTGTATGACGCCCTCGCTGGCCTCAATAATCGCCTGGGCCATAGCCAGACCCAGTCCAGTTCCCTTGCCTTCAGCCTTGGTGGTAAAATAGGGCTCAAAAATTCGTTCGCATACCTCTCGAGGTATACCAGGGCCAGAATCGGTGATTTTAATGCACGGCCCCCCCTTAAGAGTTTTGCCCAAAAAGAGCTCTAAGGTGCCCCCATCAGGCATCGCATCGCGCGCATTATTGATGACGTTTACTAGGACTTGCTCCAACTCTGTCTTTGCGCACCTGGTATAGATTTTATGCTGTGGTCGTGTTACCTTTAACTGTATCCCCGCACCTAAACTGTGCCGCAGCAATTCTGCGATATCTTCGACCATTTTCCCACATTCAACGGCTTCTTTGTCACCGACTTGGCGCCGGCTCAACACTAGCAGTTGTCGTGTCAAAGATGCCCCGCGTTCTACCGTTTCCTGAATGATTTTTAGCCGCTGGCTTGGCCCCTGTTCAAGGGTTAGCATTTCGGCCTGCCCTCCAATAATGGCAAGGAAATTGTTGACATCATGGGCCACGCCACCAGAGAGACGACCAATTTCCTCGATTCGATGGGTATGGCGGAGGCGCATTTCATATTCATGCCGCCGAGTGACGTCACGCAAGGTAGATCGCCAGCCCCGATCTTGTCCCTCTCGACCGCGAATCCTGCGGGTAACTTGTTCTATGCGGCGTACACCCCCATCTCGTCGAATCAGTTGCCAATTTATAAGTCGCACTTCTTCGAAGTCCATCTGCGCAAGAATATCTTGTATGCGATTATGGTCTTCCGGACTCATAAGCGTCCACAATAACGACGGGTTATCGCATAATTCCCGAGAATCATAACCACTAATCTCAAGACAAGAGGGCGAACAGTGCAGGCATTCGCCCGCGGGATCAATCCACAATTCCCAGTCTGCGGCAAATTCGGCGACGATTCGCAAGGTTTCCGATCCGGCTGCAATCTCCTGCTCTCGCTCGCGAACCGTGCGCTGGAGTTGGCCAAGAGCCGTAGCAATCGAGTGAATTTCAAGCGGCCCGGAATCAGGTGGCCAGTGACCACGTAAACCATGTTTTTGGAGGTCTTGCACCCAATTCGTCAAACGGGTTAGGGGGCGGCCAATCGTCAATACTGCCCAAGTTACAAGAATGGCAGCAATGAGGATCGCCAAAGCTCCAACCAAAAACAAAAACTGCAGTGCCCGTGAAACATCTGCTAGAACCCGATCGTGGGGTATATCCACCCGTATTTGCCAATGGATTGCCGGATGACCACGTAGACGCACGGTGGCCGCGCCACTCACCACGTCTCTCTCCTTGTCATAGCCATTATTGACTATGGGGTCTTGATTTCGATCTAACAAGACATGCCCATGCTGCAATAACCCTTGCATTAAGGCAGGTATACTCGTATCGACTAAGGCAATGCCGGTTATGGTGTTATCTGGACGCAATACGGCCACGCTGTAGCGAAGGCTATGCATATCGTCGTGCCGGATATGAACCGGTGCCAATCCACCGGGAATCGCGACTTCACTCATCGCCCCGACAAACCAAGGTTCACGATGGGCAGGGGCGGGTATTTGTAATTCTCCACGGGCTGAAGTTCCTAAACGGCGACCACTATCGTCAAAGAGCGCCACTGCCTGAAGACTCGGTATTTGGCGCCGTAAAAAAGCTTCTAGAATAGGCTGAACCCGGTCGCGATTGCCAACTGGATTATCCATGATCTCACGGATTTCAGGGGTCAGCGTTAGCCACAGAAGATGTTGGATCGGCTCGGCCAATAACCCTTCAACCGCTCGGCCCAACCCCATGGCCTGCTGTTCTGCCATGAGCTGAGCTTGATGCAGAGCCTGTGAACGTGTATGGGAATCCAGCCACACCGTCATGCCAATAATTGGCAATAAAATGGCCAAGGACGTGAGTAAAATAAGTCCCGAAAGAAAGGACTGGCGACGTGATGTCAACACGAGTTAAGTAGATGTACCAGCAGGTATGATGCATGCCTTCCACCGCCTCGTCGCTAATACAAAAAAAGCTCGCGGGCTTATAGAATACGCAGAATTTCCTTTAGTCATGACCCTGCCCCCAAAGTATCAAAGCCCGCTCTTGAGCAAGGGCAGGAGCTTTGCCTGGCTCTAGATCCCCTCGCAGGACGTCGTGGAAAACATCCCCCAAAATAATGCATAAATCATTCCACTGAGGTATGGATGGACGAACGTGTGGCGAAAAGGCCTGAAGATCATGTAAATCCCGCATAACCCTAAATAGGCCGGCAAAATTCTCTCCCAATTCATCGTCATCCAGCAGAATCCGCTTGGACACACCAGCATTACCCGCTTGTACCATGCGCCGAGCCCCTTCCATACCACAAATGGCTGCAATTGCCCGCCAGGCGCGCTGCTGACGCTCCCTTGAAAGTCCGCTCGGTATCCCCAAGCACCAAGTGCCAAATGAAGCCACAGGGGGAATGCCGGCTAAGACCGGCGGAGGGTATGCCTGCACTTTCCCCCCCACTTGCGAATCTGGACTCCGCAAGCCCTCGCCCATCCTCGCGCCCCACTCGTAGGTTAGCGCTGCCTGCCCAGCAATGAAGCGCCGCCGGCGCTGATCCCAAGCCGTTGATAAGATATCGGGAGGGGAAACCGCCACGAGGTCTTTCAGAAATTGCGCCACCTTTTCTGCGTCAGCCTGATCCAATTGAGGAAGGCCCTGATCATCAAGCATGCGAAGACCAAATGCGGCGTACATATGCGCCACGGTTTGGCCAAGGGCAGATCCACGCTGCGCATTCCAAACAATGCCATACACCCCATCGTCTGGCCGGTGTAGACGACGGGCAACTTCCAAGGGCTGATCGGGCGTCTGTGGCGGCTCTATCCCCGATTGAGCCAGGAGATC
>REDX01000014.1 GCA_007695355.1 Planctomycetota bacterium | reverse complement strand
GGCGGCGGTGAACACGAAGTGAAGGTGGCAGTGGATGTCCAGCGCCTTGATTCCTCCTGGTCGTCTCCGCAAGTTCTATAAACTACCTCAACATGATGCCTCACCATTCCTCCCTCCTCGCCTATGTGTGCCTTGGCCTGCTTCTGAGCCTCGGCTCTTCGCCGCTCTTCGCCGCCGAGGGCGATACCGCCGTCGATGAGCCCAATCCGCGCATCCTCATTAGCACCTCCCATGGCGATATTATCGCGGAATTATTCCCCGATGCCGCCCCGCAGACGGTGCAGATCTTCCTAGGTCTAGCCACCGGTGAACGCGCCTGGCGCGATCCCGAAAGCGGGCAAATGGTGCGGCGGCCTTATTACGACGGCACGATTTTCCATCGCGTCATCCCTGGATTTATGATCCAAGGCGGTGATATTCTCGGCACCGGTGCCGGTGGCGCCGGTTTTACCTTTAGCGATGAGATGAACGCCAAAGGCCTCGGCCTGGATCAGGAAAAGGTTTTTCAGGATGGCAGGCTACACCCCCAAATGGCCTATATGGAACAACAGCTCATGGAGCAGGTCATCGTTCCTCGGCTGGAAGCCCAGGGCCTGGGCCCGCACAGCCCCGAAGAGACCGTCAATGCCGCCTACCGGACCCTCATCCAAGAACTCATCCCCACCTACACCCTCAAAGATTTTTATCAGGATTTGGGCTATCGCTACGACGAGCACCTCAGCGCCCGTCGTCCCCTGCGTGGCGCCCTCGCCATGGCCAATCGCGGGCCGGAAACTAATAGTGGCCAATTTTTTATCAATCTCACCGACACCCCTCACCTCACCGGGAAGCATACCGTTTTTGGCCAAGTGGTCGCCGGCTTTGAGGTGGTTGAGCGCATTGCCGCGGTAGAACGGGACGCCCGGGATCGCCCGCGCGAAGCGGTAACGATTCAATCGATACGGCCCATCGTCGATGAACAGCCAGCGCCTGATCAACCGTGAGCGAAGGGCCGCCTAGGGAAACTGAGTTGCCTGCGCAGCCGCCAAGCATCGCCCCTGCCTGGTGGTGGCGCGTCCTGCGCAGCGCCCTGTCCACCCTGCTGCTGGGCTATCTCATTATTGCTGTCCTGCTTTGGGCCATGCAAGAGCGCATGATCTTTATTCCCACCGTCGGTGAGGCCGAAACCACCCCAGATCGCTGGGGTCTGCCCTTCGAACGGCACCGCCTGCAGACCAGCGATGGCGAGTCCATCGATGTCTGGTGGATGCCGCACCATAAAACAGGGCCAGTTATCCTCTTCTGCCATGGCAATGCTGGCAATCTTGGCCATCGCATAGACACTTTTCGCGCTCTTTCCATGCAGGGATGGTCGGTGGTGTCCTTCGACTACCGGGGCTATGGCACCAGCAGCGGACGGCCGAGCGAACACGGGCTTTACCTCGACGCCCAGCGGGTCTGGGAATTCCTGGTCGAGGATATGGGCATTTCGGCCGAACGCATTGTCCTCCATGGCCGCAGCCTGGGCGGTGGCGTCGCCGCCTACCTAGCCGAACAGCATCAAGCGGCTGGCCTTATTCTTGAAAGCACCTTTACCAGCCTGCCCGATGTGGCCGCTGGCCTCTACCCCTTCTTGCCAGTTCGCCTCCTCGCCCGCCATCATTTCCCCACCGTTAAACGCCTACCGCAAATCGACATGCCCTTACTCGTCATCCATGGCAAGGGTGATCGCAGTATCCCCTTCCACCACGGCGAGGCCCTCTACGCCGCCGCTGCCGAGCCGAAATTCTTTCAGGCCCTGGAAGGTGATCATAATGCCGGCTTTATCTACGAGGCCGATGTCTGGATTGGGGCCATTGCCGACTTCGTCCATGCCGTCACGCAAAGCGAGAACACCCCCTAAGTTCCCGAGGACATGGGCGCAAAGCCGTGGTGAATGGTTCAGGGATCCGTGGCTCATTGCTGGATCCAAATAACTATCTTTAAGACAATGCCTTATGAGAATTTCGAGCGTTTTCCCTAAAATGCGGCCGGCCATTCTCGAAATTACTCATCCGAATTCGAGCCAGCAGATCAGCATTTCAGGCATATAAGAGGGTAACCTGTAAGGAGATTGCCATGCTCAGCATCCGTTGCATCTATCCCTTGGCTGCCGTTGCCCTGCTCTGCGGCCTGGCCGCCAATGCCCAGGCCCAAACCGTGTACCAGAAGGTTCACGCCGGCACCGTCTATGCCCATCAACCACGGGTACAGCCGGTGATCACCACCACGACCACCACCACCTCGACAACGACCACCACCCAAACCGTGGTCCACGCTCAACCGCAGCATCATGTCCACCACCATGTCCACCACCCGGTGCCAACCTACACCGTGTACCAGCCTCCGGTGGTGGTTCATCAGCCGGTCTATACCCGGCCCACCTACACCCAGCGGGTCTACCAGCAGGGTTACAACCATGGCTATCGCGATGGTCGCCGGGATCGCCGTCACCTGCGCAGCACCTGCAGCACGGTAATCGTGCACCCAGGCTTTTATTATCGGCCCCATGTAAGCGTCCGCGTCCCCATCGGCCGCTCTAGTCGAGCCGCGGTATTTCTGAATTTCTAAGCTCTCGAATAGGCGGCGAGGGGCAGCGAGGGGCAGGATCGCCAGCCAAGCTTTGGCAGCCCAAACAGTGTGGGTTTGGGCTGCCCTCCTCCTATGAAAGATTGAAAGATGGAAACATGCAATATTTGCTCCAGTAAGTAGGTAAGGGACAAAAGCGGTGACAAGTTGTGGTGGGTTCCTACCTGATACACTGCGGTCAGAACAATACTCCCCTGCGGCCGCATAGAATCGCGCCATGTCAGCCGACTTAGGAACCAAGCGGCCCAATGCTCAGCAGC
>REDX01000108.1 GCA_007695355.1 Planctomycetota bacterium | reverse complement strand
TTCCCCATTGCGGCACTGGGAGACTGGCCTTCCATCTATCATCGTGGCCAATGAGTAGAAGGCAGCTAGCCTAGATCACCCATCTGCGGCGAGAGTCTGATGCGAAGGGTTGTTCAGGGGGCCCTACTTGGTGTAGGGGAATATGTATTATCATGATGATTTATTGAGGCTAACGTATCAGGTCAGGGGTAGCCAAAGGGGCGTATCAGCCACCCTTGAGCACAGGGGCAACGACCCTGTTACACCCTACAGCCGCCTCTCATTAGCAGGCCCCCTGCCCCCTAGAGAGAAATATTTACGCCTTTTACGTCCTCTGCCCCAGGTGAATGAGAGAAGCCTAGCTGTAATGCCGTAGGCAACTCGGATTTTCTATCCTTATTCAGTGAATGTCTAGGACTTGAAAAATGATCCTGGTGATAATGGGGATAGAACCGGGTCGCCGTATTGGCAGCACCGATCTTTGGGATCCTCTGGCTTCTTTGAGTCTATAGTTTTAACTGTCAGCCTGCCGAACCCCCATCTCCTGGCAGTTGGAGGATGGGGGCGCGCTGGTTAGCATTTCGGAGGCCATCCATGGGCTAGCGCAGATCGAAGCGATCCAGATTCATGACCTTGGTCCAGGCGGCGACGAAGTCGCGGATGAACTTCGGCCCACCATCGTCTTGGGCGTAGACTTCGGCAAGGGCACGCAGCTGGGAATTACTGCCGAATACCAGGTCAACGCGGGTCGCTGTCCACTTACGCTGGCCGCTGACGCGATCACAGCCCTCGAAGACCTGTTTGGCCTCGTCAACGGGACTCCACACCGTGTCCATGTCAGTAAGATTGACAAAGAAATCATTGCTGAGCACGCCAAGCTGCTTGGTCAGCACCCCGTGGGGAGCACTACCCGTATTGGCGCCGAGGACGCGTAGGCCGCCCACCAATACCGTCATCTCTGGGGCACTCAGGGTGAGCAACTGCGCCTTGTCCACCAACATCGCCTCGGCCGGGACGCTGTACACGGTTTTGGAATAGTTGCGGAAACCATCGGCTTCGGGTTCTAATGGTTCAAAGGACTCTGCATCGGTCTGTTCTTGGCTGGCGTCCGTGCGTCCGGGACTAAAAGGTACGCTTATTGGGTGACCGCCAGCCTTGGCCGCGGCTTCCACCGCTGCGCAGCCGGCGAGGACAATGAGGTCAGCGAGGGAGACGCGCATGCCATCGCTGCGGGCGGCGTTAAAAGCCGACTGGATTCCTGCCAAGACCTTCAGCACCTTGGCCAGTTGCGCCGGGTCATTGGCCGCCCAGTCTTTCTGCGGGGCCAAGCGAATGCGCGCGCCATTGGCGCCACCACGCATATCGGAACCACGGAAGGTTGAGGCCGATGCCCAGGCGGTGGCCACCAGTTGGCTAATACTCAGCCCCGATTGCAGCACCTGGCCTTTGAGTTCGGCAATGGCGGCCTCATCCACCAGGGGATGATCCACCGGCGGCGTGGGGTCCTGCCAAATGAAATCCTCGGCGGGAACTTCGGGTCCCACATAACGGACCTTGGGGCCCATATCGCGGTGGGTCAACTTAAACCAGGCGCGGGCGAAGGCATCGGCAAAGGCTGGGAAATCCTTATGGAAACGGCGGGCAATGGGCTCATAGATCGGATCATAGCGCAGGGCCAAGTCGGCGGTGGTCATCATCGGCCGATTTTTTTTGCCCGGGGTGTGGGCATCGGGAATCATATCCTCGTCTTTCACATCCTTGGCCAGCCATTGGTGAGCGCCGGCTGGGCTTTTCACTAATTCCCATTCATAACCGAAGAGAGTATTTAGGTACCCGTTATCCCACTTAGTCGGGTTGGGCTTCCAAGCCCCCTCTATGCCTGAAGTGGTGGTATCAGCACCTTTACCGCTGCCCAGTGTATTGATCCAGCCAAAGCCCTGTTGTTCTAAGGGTGCGGCTTCCGGTTCGGGGCCGACCAGGGCAGGATCACCGGCACCGTGGCATTTGCCAAAGGTGTGACCGCCAGCCACCAGGGCCACAGTTTCCTCATCATTCATCGCCATGCGGGCAAAGGTCTCGCGAATATCGCGGCCCGAAGCCACCGGATCGGGATCGCCATTGGGGCCTTCGGGATTGACATAAATCAAACCCATTTGCACGGCGGCGAGGGGGTTTTCCAATTCGCGGTCGCCAGTGTAACGGTTGTCACCCAGCCACGTATTTTCTTTGCCCCAGTAAATATCTTCTTCGGGCTGCCAGATATCTTCGCGCCCGCCGCCAAAGCCGACGGTGGGGAATCCCATGGACTCCAGCGCGCAGTTGCCAGCCAAAATGAAGAGATCGGCCCACGACAGGGCGTTGCCATACTTTTTCTTGATCGGCCACAATAAGCGGCGCGCTTTATCGAGATTGCCATTATCGGGCCAGGAATTGATCGGCGCAAAGCGCTGATTGCCGGTGCCGCCGCCGGCACGGCCATCGGAGGTGCGATAGGTGCCAGCGCTGTGCCAAGCCATACGAATAAAAAGCCCACCGTAGTGCCCCCAGTCCGCTGGCCACCAATCCTTGGAATCGGTCATGAGGGCGTAGAGATCTTTTTTCAGGCCCTCATAATCCAGTCCCTGGAAGGCAGCAGCATAATCAAAATCCGCATCCATGGGATTCGATGCCGGTGCATGCTGATGCAAAATGCTTAAGTTCAGTTGATTGGGCCACCAATCGCGATTGGTGGTGGCACCGGCATTAATGGCAGAGGCGGCAGTGTGGCCGAAGGGGCATTTTCCAGATCCAGACATGGGAGAGCGTCCTTTCGCATTAAAAGCTTTGAGCAATGGTCTTGGAATTATTCATAAGGATTCCCCCTGGCCATGCAAGGTGGCCAAACCTATGTCCAGCCTCGGCC
>REDX01000057.1 GCA_007695355.1 Planctomycetota bacterium | reverse complement strand
GAGCAAGGCCGAGGGCGGGCAGGGCTTGGGCTTGGGCAGCGTAATTCGCGCATGCACGTGCAAAGGGTATTCGTAAGCAGCTACCGCGAGCGAGCGGCAGCGGGGGCTGGAGCCAATCGTCCGTCGTCGGTCGTTCGTCGCCAATCGCGGCAATCGCGGCAATCGCCTGTTGCGGCGATGGATCCCGAGATCACGGCGTTTCGGCGCCCTCGTCGTGGTCGAGGGTCATGCGCAAGAAGACATCTTCGAGGCGGCCCTGGTCGGTGAGTTCGGCGACGCTGCCGTGAAAACGTTGTCGGCCGTGGTCGATGAGGGTGACGCTGTGGGCCAACTCTTCCACCACTGCCAGGGTGTGGGTGCTCATGAGCACCGAGCCGCCGGCGGCGGCGATTTCCCGCAGCACGTCCAGGACCACGCGAATATGTTTGGGATCCAGGCCCACCAGGGGCTCGTCCACTATCAAAAGGCGCGGCTGATGCAACAGGGCCGCCGCCAATACCACGCGCTGGCGCATGCCGTGGGAATAGCCTTCGGCCAGGGCATCGAGAAAGCCGTGAAGATGAAAGCGCTGGCTGACCTCGGCCAGGCGCTGCTGGTAGGTGTCGTTATCGAGGCCGTAAATACGCCCGGTAAAGGAGAGGAATTCCCGGCCAGTAAGGCGCTCATAGAGATAGGGCTCATCGGGCACGTAGGCAATGCGCCGACGGGCGGCAACCCCCTCGTGCTCAATGTCCAGGCCATCGATAAGAATACTGCCGCTATCCGGGCGTAATAAGCCGGTGCACATGCGGATGGTGGTAGTTTTGCCGGCGCCATTGGGGCCAAGAAAGGCGTGAATGCAGCCGGGGGGAATGGCAAGGTGAAGATCATCCACCGCCAATAAACTGCCAAAGCGCTTGCTCACGCCGCGAATATCCAGGCGCAGGGGCGGGGAGTCGTCGGGCGCTTTTTCACTGAGCGCTTTTTCACTGAGCGCTTGCTCGTCGAACGCGCCCATTACATCACAATTTGCAGGAGGGTTTTGGCGTTATCCACTTCGTCGTTAATCACCGACAATACTTCCACCAAGGAGGTTTTATCGATTCCCAGGTGGGTCCACACCTCGGCATCGATTTTGGGTTCGCCGCACTGCCCGGCGAAGCGAATTTTCTTTAAACCGCAGAGATATTCCCCAAACATCAGCACCGAAGTGAGCTTTTTATCGCTGGCCGCTTCGAGATTGCTTTGGTTGCGGATGGCGTCGCTCAAGTCCTCGGGCATTTCCCATTGCTCGCACAGCCAGGCGCCGATTTCGGCGTGGTCGGTGGCCAATACCTTGCGCGTGGCGCGCTGAATATCGTAGCGGAATTCCCGGGCCACGGCGATGGTTTTCTTGGTCTCATCGGGGGCATGCTGCACCAGAATCAGCATGCCCAAATCCTTAAGCAGGCCGGCGATAAACGCCACCTCGGGATCGGGCAATTGCGCCTTGGCGGCCAACAGTCGGCTGATTTGCGCCATTACCGCCGAGTGCGTCCAAAAGGACTTCATATTAAAATTGGCGTCTTGCTGTTGAAATAAATTGATCACCGCAATGGATAAGGCGATGGAGCGGATGGTCTTGAAACCCAGGATGACGATGGCCTGCTCAAGGTTATGCACCGGGTCGGGCAGGCCATAGTAGACCGAATTGACCATGCGCAGGATTTTCGCCGCCATGGCCTGATCTTTGGTCATGATTTTATGGATTTGATCGGCGCTTGAACGGGGGTCGTTAATCAGGCGCACCACCTGGGTCACCACCTCGGGCAGCGAGGGGACATTATTCACCCGCCCCACAATATCGCTGAAGCTGGCTTTAACGACTTCGGTCATGGCCCCTGTCCTTCTCCAGCATCATCACTGGTTGCTCTACCGGCGTAGCTTCAGCACCCCAGGCGCAGCAGCAACCTGTTTAATGCTTGGTGTCATCACCCGCTGGGGGTGCTTCACGCTGTACCATCGTCGACAGGAAATCCAGGTCAAGGCCGCCTTGGCCACTGGCCAGGGCAGCGCGGTTGGCAGCGCTGATTTGCCCCAGCAGTTCTTCGCGCAAAATGCGTAGTTGCCGCGGGGCGCTAATGCCCAGCTTTACCTGGCCGTTTTTCTCCACTCCCAAAACCCGCACCACTACGTCGTTACCAATGTGAATGGCTTCATCAACCTTGCGCGTCAATACCAGCATGCGTGCCCCCTCGCTGGCAGGCGCCCAGGGGATAGGCCCCGCCTAGGCATTATTGCCTTTGGCCAAGGAAGCCAGGGGGAAGCGCAGGTCCAAGGCTTCATTATCATAAATCAATTGCACCGCCTTATTGCCGGCGACCAAAATGGGAGCGCGCAGGTTGGTGGTGGTCTGCTGCGGATCGTCGCAGAGGGTGACCATGGTGTAGACGGTGATAGCCGCCACATCGCTGGTCCCCAGAATGTCCAGTTCGGCGGGGCTGAGATCGTAATCGGGGTCAAGACCCACAGCAAAGGGCATGAGCACGGCAAAAGAGACGTCTTTATTGCTACAGGATTGCAACCAGAACAAGGGCCCGGGCTTGGTTTGATAAATCAGAAAGCGCTGCTGATCCTCAAAGCCCAAAAGCGGGCTAACAAAGGTGATAATCTGCTCTTCGGCCACCTCGATGGTGCCGCGCATTAATGTCTCGACGCTGACGGTGGTCACAGTGTCTCCCTGTTGCACTTCCTGATGAGTGAGCATGGCCATCCTCCACCTGCACGCAAACGCAAAGGACGCGCCAAATATCTCTGCCGGCCACAACCGCAATAACGCTAGGTTAGCAGGGGCGGCGGGCAATAACCATCAAAAAAAGCCCTGCTGGAACCCCATTAGGGCGCCTCTATAAACTCGCCCCTGGGATCG
>REDX01000015.1 GCA_007695355.1 Planctomycetota bacterium | reverse complement strand
TGGGAGACAAGCGATTCTCGATAGCGTCAAATCCTAGGCCTGTAATCACGGGACGACTTAGGCGGCTGTCGCAGATATCCTAAGTTTTGCGACAGTCGCCCAAGCATCCTAAACCAGGCCTTTGCATGTCGCAATTTATAGCGCATAATAAAATATTCAATGCAACATAAATTGCGACAGCCATGCACATCGGATACGCCCGCGTCAGCACCAATGCCCAAGACCTCGAGGATCAGCGTCAGCAGCTCGCCGCAGTCGGCTGTGAGCGCATTTACTCAGAGAAGATTTCCGGCTCTCGATCTGACCGGCCTGAATTAAAACGACTGCTGGAGCACGTCCGCGCCGGCGACGTGGTGACCGTCACTCGCCTGGATCGCCTCGCCCGCTCGACGCGCGGTCTCCTGGATCTGGTGGATCAGCTTAACCGCGCCGGTGCCGGGTTCCGGAGCCTGGCCGAGCCGTGGGCAGACACAACGAGCCCAGCCGGCAAGATGGTCATGACGGTGATGGCTGGTATCGCCGAATTTGAAAGAAGCCTGATCATCGAGCGCACGCAGCGTGGACAGCAGGCCGCGCGGGAGCGTGGAGTTAGGTTCGGAGCCCGCCCAAAGCTCAGCGAATCGCAAATCCAGAAGGCACAGGCAGAGATTGCAGGAGGACGATCGGTAGCAGACATGGCGCGTCGTCTCGGTGTTCATCGGGCTACTCTTTACCGGGCTCTGCGTGCTCAGAGCGGCAGCTAGGCGCCTGCCCGTTCAACCCGAGCCCAAAGCCCGACGAAGCAGGCATTAAGCAGCTCCCGCAAATGATAAAAAACGCTTTTACTCATGTACTCATTTACTCATTATGCTATAATGCAATGAGTAAATTCTTATTTACGTAGTCGCCAGGAGAATACGTTGAAAGTTATTGCTGTGCTGAATCAGAAGGGCGGGAGTGGAAAGACTACTATTGCCACTCACCTTGCTCGCGCTCTGCAGCTGGAAGGGGCAGACGTACTGCTGGTCGATTCCGACCCCCAAGGGAGCGCCCGCGATTGGGCGGCCGTCCGGGAAGATCAGCCGTTAACCGTTGTAGGCATCGACCGGCCAACTATTGACCGGGATGTGAAGAAAGTAGCCCGCAAGGTAGATTTTGTCGTGATTGATGGCGCACCGCAGGCGGCCGACTTGGCCGTTTCTGCTATCAAAGCAGCCGACTTCGTGCTGATTCCGGTGCAGCCATCACCTTACGACATATGGGCTACGGCCGACCTAGTGGAGTTGGTCAAGCAGCGCATCGAGGTAACAGACGGGAATTTACAAGTCGCCTTTGTTGTGTCGCGCGCGATTAAGGGCACTCGCATCGGCGGCGAGGTTGTCGAGGCGTTGGCGGGCTATGAGCTGCCTATCCTGGAAACGCGCATCACGCAGCGCGTGAGCTATCCCGGCACGGCGGCCGCAGGCAAGACCGTTCTTGAAGCGGAGCCAGAAGGCGATGCGGCGGGGGAGGTTCGTGCCTTGGCTGCCGAGATCAGAAAAAAACTCATTTGAGTCTTTGAGGAAATGAATAAATGAGCAAAGACACAACCAAACTCCGCGCAGGCCGACCGAGTGCTCGCGCCGACAAGACTAAGGCCGCCACGCTCGCCAGCCTAGCGGATGCTGTCGGTAGCAAAAAGCGAGTCAATTTCGAGCTGTCGACCGAACAGCATGCAAAACTGAAAATTCATTCAGCAAGGGTCGGCAAGAGCATCAAAGAACTGCTGACTGAGTATGTTGCCGGCCTACCGGATTAACGCTCAAATGCACATTTACTCATTTGAGTCTGCTTGAAACGGTGCTGCCATGACCAAAACAAGCGGAGAAGGGCGTGGTGCGCCGGAGATCGAAACCCGAAAAACCACATTGACCGACCGGAAATTGATTGGGGCAGGCATAGAGATCGCCTCTACGCCGCCGGCTGGCGAGGACATGGCCTTTACTCATGCGGTGCTGTGCCAGGTTGGTTTGCCTCGAGCCAAGGTCGAAGGACGTGAATTCATGCGCCAGTCTGGCGCGGCCTGGGTCAATGTCCAGGCTGGCTACCTGGACGAAGGAAATGGACCGGTGCTGCAGTCTGTCCCCTATGGGGCCATGCCACGGCTCGGCTTAGCATGGGTTTCTACCTTCGCTGTACGTAACAGGGAGCGAGAAATTCCTATCGGCGAGAGCGCCGCTGAGTTCTTGCGTCTGATGGGGATGGAGGACGACGGTCGCCGCTATACGACGCTGCGGAAGCAGATGCATGCCCTCGCTGCGGCTCGCCTACAGCTGGGTTTCAAAGGACGCACTTATAACGGGCAGCCGGTACAACAGTTCGATGCTTGGGTCTCGAACAAAGAGACGCAGCAGCGCCCCCTATGGCCTGGAGTCATGCTCCTGTCAGAGGGCTACTATGGCTCGCTGATTGAAAGCGCGGTACCGCTGGACAACCGCGCTCTGCATGCCCTGAAGGGCTCCGCGTTGGCCCTAGACGTATATGCCTGGCTGGCCCACCGGCTACATCGCATCAACGGCCGCGGCGTGATTTTACGTTGGAAGTCACTCCGCGAACAGTTTGCCCAGGAATACCGAGGCAAAAATCCCGACAAGGACTTCAAGAAAGAGTTTTTGTCGGCGCTCAAGAAAGTTCTGGCGGTCTATCCGCAGGCAAGAGTGAAGCCTGTCACCGGCGGTGTGCTGCTGATCGGTTCTCCTCCGCCCATCCCCTACAAAGGCGGTCCCACGGGGTAGCCGCACTTATAGATTCAACTCGTTGAACTTGTAAAGGCCATGCACGTCGGCCCTCGAATTGGCCGCCAGAACCGGTAAAACCCTGTGGATACATGTACTTATCCACGTGAAATCACCCCCCCCCATCTCGTGAAATC
>REDX01000016.1 GCA_007695355.1 Planctomycetota bacterium | reverse complement strand
CGGAAACATCGGTGTAAATACGCGCCGTTTTGTCATTGTAATTGCCGGTGCCCAAATGGCAGTAGCGGCGCAGGCCATCTTCGTCGCGGCGGATAATCAATAATAATTTGGCATGCACTTTCAGGCCCACCAGGCCGTACACCACATGCGCCCCGGCTTCTTCCAGGCGCCGCGCCCAGCGAATATTGGCGGCCTCGTCAAAGCGCGCCTTGAGTTCCACCAATACCGTCACCTGCTTGCCGGCGTGGGCGGCGGTCACCAGGGCGTGGACAATGGGCGAGTCACCGCTGACGCGGTAGAGGGTCTGTTTGATCGCCAGCACCGCAGGGTCGCTGGCGGCCCGCTGCACCATTTCCACCACCGGGTCAAAACTATCGTAGGGATGATGCAGGAGTTGCTCGCCGTGATCACGAATCGCGGCAAAGGGGCAGGTCCAATCCACGGCGATGGGCCGGGGGATGGCCGTGGGAAAGGATAATTCGGGACGCCGCAGGTGGCCGCCGATGGTAAATAACAGGCTTAAATCCAGGGGTCCGGAGACTTCCAGTACCTGATCTTGGGCCAGGCCAAGGGATTCCACCATCCAGCTCAGAAGATTTTGGTCGGCATTGCGCATGATCTCCAGACGCACCGCCCGGCCGCGGCCACGGGAACGCAGCTCTTGTTCCAACTCGCTGAGAAAGTCGCCGGCGCTGTCTTCTTCAAATTCCAGACTGGCATCCCGGGTGACGCGGAACTGGGTGGTGGCGCGAATGGTGTGGCCAGGGAAAAGGCTGTGCAGAAAATATTCCACCACCTCTTCAAGTAAGGCAATGCGCCCGGCTTCCCCCGGCAGGGCAATGAGGCGCGGCATCTTGGGCATCACCACCAAGGCCCGTCGGGGGGCGCTGTCCTCGGGCACTTCGAGGTCGACGCCGATAATCAATGCCAAATTGGCGATAAGGGGAAAGGGACGGGTGGGATCCACCGCCAAGGGGGTGAGGGTGGGCTCTACCGCATCGCGGTAATGGCTGGCCAGGGATTCCTGGTCGAGTTTATTCCATTGGCCAGAATTGACTAAAACCAGGCCCTCTTCCTTCAGCAGCGGTTCGAGCTGTTCCCGCCAGCAGCGATATTGATCCTGCACTTGTTGGTGGTAATGCTCGCGCACTGCTTGCAGTTGGCCCTCGCCATCGAGTCCTGAGGTATCGACGTCCCGGCCGCCGCGCTGCGACAGCAGCTCTGCCAGGCGCACCATGACAAATTCATCGAGGTTACTCGACACAATGGCCAGAAATTTACAGCGCTCCAACAATGGCAGGCTGTCGTCCTGCCCTTCCTCGAGGACTCGCTGGTTAAAGGCCAGCCAGGAAAGATCACGATTAATATAGGCCGGAGTGGGCTCACTTGGGGGGTGGTCGGGCATAGTCATTCCTCACGCCGTGGCAGAAGTACCACCTGCAAACCGAAAACATCAAGAAACATGTGGGATTTACTGTCGATTGACCAGCGTTCCAGGGCGATTTGACGACGGTCGAGGTGCATCAGCAAGCGTCCACGACTCACTTCACAGCGCACTTTGCGCACCCGCTGGGTGCGCTCCACATCCAGGCCATAGGCAAGGCGCAAAATAGCCGCGAGAATCATAATGCGAATGCGCACGCTGCGGTCCAGGGCTTGAAACTCGTGGTGATTCAGCTGGGGCACGGCGCGGCGATGATAGCGCACCACATGCGAAACAATTTCCACCTCGGTTTGATCAAGTCCGGGAAGGTCCACCGAATGTAACAAATACATGGAATGCTTATGGCGGTTTCGCACATTGATGTAGGCACCAATATCGTGGACCATGGCGGTGAATTCAAGCAGCATGCGATCGCGGGAACTGAGCTGGTGGAGCTCGCTGGTTTGGTCGAATATCTGGGTGGCCAGGGAGGCGGTGTTCTCGGCGTAGGCGGCTTCCATGCCAAAACGCTCCCCCAGCATCTGCGCCATGGCGAGGACCTGCGAGCGTTCCAGGTGGCGCTGCCCCAATGAACCCGGCAACTGATCGGCTAACAGCCCATCGCGCAGGCGCATGGTGGGCACAATCACCGTATTGATCCCCGTTTCCAACATGAGATTGAGCAGCACGCTGGCCGCCAGCATGAGGCGCGCCGCCAAGTCATCGTCGCAACCGATATGCCGAGCCTGGGCCGGGCGGGAGAGGAAACGCAGCTCGTCGTACCACTCCTGCAGAGACGGTTGCTCGATGCAGGGTAAGCGGGAGCGATCGTCGGGATTGAGAATCTGCGCCAATTGGCGTAATTCGCCGCCGGTGACCACCAATTGGGTGATGGTGGCCTGGGGGAGTCGGCGCAAAATCATGCGCACCGCGCCATGGGTAAAGCGGTCGACGGTGCTGACAAAGTCGGCGCTGTCGGTAAGGCCCTTGAATTGTTCAAAGACGCGGATGGTGCCAAAATGCTCATCCACCGAATGCACCAGCTTGCCGTGATGGATCAGCGAAGTCACCGTGGCCCCCGAGCCAATGTCGAGCATCAACAGGGGCTCATCGGGCATCTCCACCGCTTCTTCGCTCCACAACCTGGTCAAGGCGGCAAAGTAGAGGCGGGCCTCTTCGGCGGCATCGATCACCTGCATTTCAATGCCGGTGCGCCGTAGCACCCACTCCACCACGGCGTCGGCGTTAATGCACTCGCGCATGGCCGAGGTGGCCACGGCGCGAATATCTTCCACCTGAACGCCATAGGATTGGGCGCAGCGCAGGATGTCGTGAATCGCCGTTTCGATGGCATCCATGGTGCCACGGTTGAGGGTGCCACCGCGCAGGGCATCGGAGAGGTCCACCTGGCGCTCGAGGTTTTCCAAAAGTACCGCCTGGGCATCGCCCCCCTCTACGGCGGTAATCTC
>REDX01000208.1 GCA_007695355.1 Planctomycetota bacterium | reverse complement strand
TCAATAATAACCAACTGATACCTATATGCTTGCCTAGAGCTTTGAGTGGCCCTGGTATCAAAGAGCTACTAGAGCCCCTCCTTGATCGCCGGATTACCACTTCAAGCCATTTATTAGAAATTATTTACATGCAATTACGAGAGGGCCTGGGCGGCGGCCAAGTAAGCATCGAAGCGCAGCTTCGCCTGTCCTGATTGCAGGGCCTCCCGAGCTTGGGCGCTGCCCTCTCCGTGAAAATCGACTGGCCTGCCATACCAGGTATCGATAACCGCCCCAGCGGCAAAGCAGACCAACTCCAGAAGCGGCCCAGAGTGACGGCCGGATAAGAGTTCACTAAATACCTCGACATTGTCCTCAGCATCGCCGCCGGGCAGCTGAAAGGGGCTGCTTTGGGGCCAGGGCGCAGGCAGGCAGCGAGCTTCCACCCCGTCGGCCCCCACCGTCAATAGGTGATTGCGACCATCGAGGACGAATTCGTCCCAGCCCGGCTCGCCGGTGACCACCACCGCCCGCTGTCGCCCCAGCAAGTGCAGGGCCTCGGCCACCACCTGGGCGGTGGCGGCATCGCAGACCCCCACCACCTGGCAATCCACCGCCGCCGGATTAGCCAGGGGACCGGCGAGGTTAAAGATGGTCCGCCCGCCAGCAGCCTGGCGATAGGGCACCACCGCCGCCACCGCTGGATGATGGGCACGGGCAAAACAGAAGGTGAGGCAATGATCGCGCAGGAGCTGGGATTGAGCCTCTGGCGACAGATGAAGGGGCACGCCAAGGGCCTCAAGGAGGTCAAAACTGCCATTCGGCCGCCGCGATCCCTTATTGCCGTGCTTGGCCATGGGGATCCCACAGGCGGCAACCACCACCGCCGCTGTGGTGCTGACATTGAAGCGGGTGCGTCCGCTGCCACCGGTACCACAGCAGTCGGCGGCGGCCACCGGATTGGGCAGCATTCGCGCACGCGCCAGTAAGCCCCGCACCACCGCCGCTAACTCGGTGGCCGTTTCGCCGCGCTCACTCAAGGCGCGCAAGAGGCTGCCCCCCTCTTCAGGACTTAAACTACCCGTCATTAGCAGATCAAGAAAGGCGTTGGCCTGTGCCGTATCCATGCCATCGGCCTGGGCTACCGCTGCCCGAGCTTGGGAGATATCCATAATCAAGGCTCCTGGCGCGCCAATTCAGCGCGGATAATGGCTTCTATGTCATATCGGCAGGTCATACAGCCGCCCATGGCTCTGGTGGCCCGGCATACCGTATCAAGATTGCGGCAACCCTTTTCCCGCATCGCCTGTAAAATTTCACCGCGACTTACACCTATGCACCAGCAGATGGTTTCATCATCCGGGCCTTCTGGATTAGGCAGGGGCGTCGTATTATCGACCATGGCGTTTCAATCCTGCCACACAAACAGCGCGGGATCCAAGGATTCATGAAATTCTAGGTTTTTGAGGCGAACCAAACGGCGGTTATCGTGAGTGTCGTCTATAACCATACCTAGCAGTCGGCGGTCATCACCGAAAGCCAGTAGAATGCGCCGGACTTCCGAGCGCATCTCTGGGCTCTCCGGAATCAACAGCAGACCCAGTCGCCAGGCCGCCGGCAGTTTTATATGTGGCAGTGCCGCCGGCGCCCCTTCGCCCAGGGCAAGCACCCCTTCCCAGGTGAAGTCCTGGGCCAGCTCGGCCTCGCTCAATTGCAGGAGGCGCTGAATGCGGGCGAAGGGATCGTCATGACGATAGGGCTGGATGTCGACGATGGCATCTCCCAATACCACCTCAACCTGCCAGCGCTGGCGGCCATTGGCAAGGTAGTGCTGGCGGTCTTCGTCATCCCCTTCGCTGACAATAAAATGATAATAATGGGGCCGCTGCAGCCAAAAGCGTACTTCCAGGCGATTGCCCGTGATATCGCCTGGGGCCCCCTCGGCATCCCCATGGAGGGGGGTTACGATATCGCTAAAGGCGCCGCTGGCAGCCTGTACCTGGCCATGGCCGGCGAGCAACTCCGCAACCGTAGGCAGGCCTGATTCCTCGCTTGCTGCGAGGGTAGGCCAAGCAAGGCACAAGAGCGCGGCGAGGGCAACGCCTCCGCAAAGGGATTTCATGCAGCCTACGTTGTCCAAACCGGTGCTGAGGCAAGCGAGGCTTTCGCCGTAATCCTCATCCTATCGCCAAGCCGCTGCCAATAAAACCGGAGGCCCTGGGGTGACAACTTCCTTTTCGGCTAAAAGCCCCCATTTCGGCTGAAAGCCCATTTTCGGCTGACAGCAGGGATATGGCGCGTAGATTGGGCATCGACACAGCGGCAGCAGTCGCCGACCGCGCAGCCCCAAGTATAGACGGAGTCCACCATGACGCATCCCACCTGCCTTGTCCTGCTCAATCCTGGCGCCGAGGAAATCGAAACCATGGCCGTGGCCGATATTCTGGTCCGGGCCGGGGTAAGCGTCACCATTGCCGCCACCGCCGGCGGGGCCATCCGCGGTAGCCGCGAACTCCCCCTGGCCGCCGATACCACCCTGCCTGAAGTGGCCGATGACCCCTTCGACTGCATCTATCTGCCGGGTGGCATGGGCAGCGCTGACCATGCCTGCAATGATTTGGCGGTGCAAAATATCATTGCCAAGCAATTGGCCGGCTCGGGCATTTTGGCCATTATCTGCGCCTCGCCTAAGGCTCTGCTACCAAAGGGCCTAGGCAAGGGAAGGACCGTCACCTGCTATCCCGCTCTACGCGATCTGGTGGAGCCAGAGGTTGGCAAGTGGCTGGATCAGCCGGTGGTTTGGGATGGTAATCTGGTCACCAGCCAGGGTCCCGGGACAGCGATGGAGCTGGGTTTTCACCTTGCTGCCCGTCTCTGCGGCGTTGAAGTAGCGCAGCAGGTTGCCAAAGACATGCTGCTAACCTGGGCCCCTGCATGATTAGCGCCTGCTACCCCGGCAGCTTTGATCCACCCACCCTGGGCCATCTCGATATTATTTCCCGCGCCCAGGGGCTGTACCAGCGCCTAGTCGTGGCGATCGGCCATAACCCTAATAAAATTGGGGGTTTAAGCGTGGATAAACGGCTACAGTTGCTACGCGAGCTCTGCGCCCCCTGGCCCCATGTCGAGGTCTGCTCCTATGAGGGTGCAACCGTACACTTCGCCGCCAAACTGGGGGTACAGGCCCTTATCCGCGGGCTGCGCTCCTATGCCGATTTTAACCACGAGCGGGGCATGGCTGAAATCAATCGCCGCCATGGCTTTGAGACCCTCTTCCTCATCGCCGAATCCACCCACACCAATCTCTCATCGAGCCTGGTGCGCCAGGTACAGGCCGCTGGCCTGGGACTGGAAGGATTGGTGCCACCGGCGGTGGCCGCAGCCCTGGCCCAGCAGGCCCCCGGACAGGAGCCCTAAATGGCCGTAGGGAGCTGGCAGGAGCGGGTGCTCTTTATCACCCAACTGCGCTCCCTCATGGACACCGGCATAACCCTCGACACCGCCCTGCCCCTGGCCGGGGGTCGCCGCGGGCCCTACCGCGAGGCCGCCGAGCTGTGGGCGCGGGCGGTGAGTGCCGGCCAACCCCTCTCCGAGCAGATGCAGCGCAGTGGCGAACCGGCCCTAGTCTGCGCCCTGGTGCGAGCCGGAGAGCTCAGCGGCCACCTCCCCGCCATGTGCCGGGAGATCGAGGCCTTCTATAGTCACTGCCTGATGCTGAAACGTCTGGTGATCGGGCGTAGCATCTACCCCCTTATTCTCATCCACCTCGCCCTGATGATGCCGCCCCTGGTGGGCTTTATTACCGGCAGCCATGGCGCCTGGCTGATTCTGCTCGGGCCCGCCCTGCTCTGGACCCTGGCCCTGGGCCTGCTTCTCCTCGGCCATTTGGGCGGGCGCAGCGGCTGGAATGCCCGCCTCTGCGCCACCCTGCCCGGCCTGCGCACCCTCACCCGCCAATTGGTCTGTGCCAATAGCTGCTTGGTGCTGCGGGCCGGCGCCAGCGCTGGCATGCTCTATCACAATGCCCTTGAAATGGCCGCCAGCGCCTGCGGTAATCGCTGGTGGGGCCAGCGTCTCGAGCGCCAAGCTAACGCCCTCATGCACGGCGACTGCCCACAGCTGAGCCAGGCCCTGGAAGACTGCGACTTCCCTGCGGACCTCGTGCAGATTCTGCGCAGCGCAGAGATTGGCGGCGCCGTCGAACGGGCCCTGGGACAAATGGCCACCATAAGCCGCGAGCGCTTCACCAGCGCCCTTACCTGGACCATGCGCGTCGCCGTCGGCGTCCTCATGGCCCTGGCCATGCTCATCGCCATTATCGCCATCTTCAGCATCTTCAGCCGGGTCTATCTCACCCCCCTCCAAGACGCCATGAACTACTAATGTGTCAAGCGACTGCCGCGATCACCGATCGTCAATAGTCGATCGTCGATCAGCTACTGGGGCGCAATTATTGTTCAGGGCCCTTCAGCCCCCTCCACACCACTGACAAACCACCCCCCGCCCAGACACAGCTCCTCGGCCAAATCATAGGCGACACAAGCCTGGCCGGGGCTGGGGGCCATCACCGGCTCATCGTAAACCACCCGCGCACCGCCATCGGCAAGGGGAAATATGGTGGCCGCCACCGGGCGCATGCGGTAGCGATTACGCACCAGGGCCCGCAGTCCCTCGGTCGGCAGGGGCCCGAGATGCCAAGTGCAGGCGCGCAGCACCGCCGAGTTGGTATCGAGGTGGGGCCGCTCGCCCAGGACCACCGTATTGCTGGCCACATCCAGACGCAGCACAAAGAGGGGCTCGCTCCAGGCTACGCCCAAACCCTTGCGCTGGCCAATGGTAAAGGCGGCCAGGCCCTGGTGCTCGCCCAGTTGCTGACCGCTGACATGGATGATGGGGCCGGGCTGGAAGGCTTCGGGCATTTCCTGGCGCAAAAAGCCCTCGGTGCCGCCTTCGCCAATAAAGCAGATATCCTGGCTCTCGCGCTTGGCAGCGGTGGCCAGCAGACGCTCATGGGCCATCGCCCGCACTTCGTCCTTAGTCAGCGCGCCGAGGGGGAATTCCACCCGGGAGAGCTGATCCTGGGTCAAGGAGAAGAGGAAGTAGGTTTGATCCTTGAGGCGATCAGCGCTGACACCGAGGACATAGCGATCGCCACGCTTGAGCACCCGAGCATAATGCCCAGTACCCACGGCATCGGCGCCGAGGGAGTCGGCCTGGGTCCAGAGATCACCAAATTTAATGGTTTCATTGCAGCGAATGCAGGGATTGGGGGTTTCTCCGCGGGCATAGCTAGCCAGAAAATCGTCCACCACACCCCGGCGAAAGGCGTCTTCACTATCGAAAACATAGTGCTTGAGGCCCTGGCTTTGGGCCACCGAGCGGGCATCGATGGTTTCGGTGGGCGAGCAGCAGGCATCCTCACGGGTAAAGCCACCGTCTTCCTCCGCACAGGGCCATAGCTTGAGGGTAACCCCCACCACCTCGTGGCCAGCCTCGGCCAAGAGACAGGCGGCCAAGGACGAGTCCACCCCTCCGCTCATTCCAACGACGATACGTGCCATGGCGGATGATATAGCGGCGGACCGGAAAAAGTCAGCCACCGATTAGCTCTGCGTCTACCAATAGCGACACATTGTATGCGAACAAAGGACTTGAACGAGCGTATCCAGAAGTGACGGTAGCTAATGACTGCTGAAGCGAGGCCGCAGCTGATACTTTCCACTCCCTGCGGCGACGGGGGATTGGAACGCGGCCTGGTGCCGCAAAGCCCATGAAGGGAGAGGCTGATGCCAGAATGCACCCGAAGCCAAGGGCAGCGGCGCCCCATCCTACTCCTTACCCTTATCTTTTGGGCCGTGCTTGCCAGCACCCCCGGCCTAGCTGGTCAGGAAGCAGCTTTGCGCAGCGTCGTTGCCCTCCCGGCCACCCAGCCCGCCGCTACTCCAGACCAGGATGAAGACCCAAACCAACGGCCAGAAAATCCCCTCAATTGGGCCATCGGCTCCTCGGCGGTAGTGATTGATCATAAGGGCACCCTGCTCACCCTTGAAGAGGCCCTCCCCGAGGGGGCGACAACACTCAGCGTGGTTATCCCCGGCGGCAGACAGGCCCAGGCTCAGGTTGTGCGACGGGGCAATTCCACCGGCGCCGTCTTACTGCGCCTGGATTCAGGTAACACTCTGGGATTAACCCCCCTGCCCATTGCCGACAGTGAACAGCTGCGCATCGGAGCGGTGGTTTGGACCTTAGGCAATGCCTTTAATGCCCTAGAACTGGATGGCGCCGCTTCGGTCAGTCGCGGCGAGGTCAGCGGGCGCTACGAGATTCCCCCAGGGCCGCCCATCCGCGGCCGCGGCGGGGTGATTCTCAGCACCTACCGGGGTCCGGTGATTGAAGTCAGCGCTGCGGTTAACGATGGCAATCAAGGCGGCGCATTGATTGATGACGCCGGTCAACTTTTGGGTCTGGTCTCCCTCGGCGTCGCCATGGATCGCAAGGTTGGCACCGCAGTCCCCATACACCTCATCTTGGAGGACCTGGGCCTTGAACTCTCCCGGCAGAGCCCCCCGCCTTTGCGCGAGGCCGATGCCCAGTTGGTCATGGCCGCAGAGCGGGTTGCCGAAGCCATCACCCTGGTCTACCTGCAGCGCCCCCAAGGACCGGGTAATCCACGTCTGCTCAGTCGTCCAGCACGGGTGGTGAGCCCAGAAATGCCTCCTTACCAACGGCGCACCCTGCAGCAGCAATGGGATCGCTACCACCACTTCCAGCAGGTGTTCTATACCGATCAGGCCGTCAACGCCCTGGTTATTGATGCCGCTGAAGGCTTGCTGCTTACCTCTTTGAGCAACCTCCATGGCAATGCCATGGCCGGCTTTCTGGTAGATCCACGCTTACAGGGGGGCACCATCGGTGTCGAGGTGGTAGGCACCGATGCGGCCCTCGACCTCGCCCTCCTGCGCGCCGAGCAGCCCCTTGATTGGCCCGAGGCGCCTTTCCGTTGGGACCCTCAACTGCGCCTGGGCGATCAACTCGCCATCGTTGGCAAGCATCGCGACGGCGGCCCCTTTACCATGACCCAAGGCATCGTATCGGCAGTAGAACGACGACCCCCGGGGTCGCGGGTGCCCTTCGTGCAAATCGACGCCCTCGCCAACTATGGCAACCTTGGTGGGGCCGTTATCAACCACCAAGGTGAAGTCATTGCCATGACCACCCTGCTTGGCCCCCGCGCGCCATGGCTGATCAATAGCGGTGTAAGCATGGCCGCGGATGCCGCCGCCATTTACCGCGCCCTGCCCCCCATGCGCCACCTCGGCGGCGACCTTGGCCGGCCCCGCCCCGGCCTAGGCATTCTGGTTGACGACGAGATGCGCATTGTCCGCCTTGTCCCCGGTAGCGGCGCCCATGAAGCCGGCATCCAACTGGGCGACCGCATTATGACCATGGACGATGTGCCGATGACCGACCTTTATGATTTGCGCGGGGTTCTCGCCGGCCGCGCCATTGGCGATACCGTAACCCTGGTTATCCAGCGCAGAGAGGAAGAACTCAGCATCGACGTGGTTCTCGGGAGACTCGACTAATGCCTATTATCACCCCCATGCGGGGATGGCTCAGCGCCAGTCTCCTGCTCCTTGCCAGCGGCCTCGCCCAGAAAGCGATGGCGGTGGAAATTGCCCATAGCGTACCCGATTCTCTGGTGCAGCGCGCCGACGAGTCAACCCTTGAGCAGATGATAAATACGTATGTATTCGTCGACAATGGCAGCGGCGTACTCATCAGCCCTGATGGTCTCATCGTCAGCAATCACCACGTCACCGGCGAAGACAGCCCCCTCACCGTGCGCCTCGGCAATGGACAAGAATTTACCGCCCGATTACTCGGCACCGATCCGGTAGGCGACATTGCGCTGCTTAAAATTGAACACGATCAAGACCTGCCCTATGTGCCATTAGCAGGCCCAGAAGACTACCGCATTGGCATCCGCGTTTACGCCGTCGGTAATCCCTTTGCCCTTGGAGATCGCGACGGCATTCCCTCGTTAAGCGCTGGCCATCTCTCGACCGGGCGGGTGGTGCGCGGCAATTATGCCGACTGCATCCAGGTGGATGCGGCGGTAAATCCGGGCAATTCCGGCGGCCCCCTTTTAAACCGCGAAGGCCGCCTCCTGGGCATCAATGGACAAATTCGCACACGCTCCGGCATGCGTGTGAACTCCGGCATTGGACTCGCCATCGCAGCTACGCAGTTGGCTGAATTCATCCCAGTGCTAGCCGCTGCCGAAGGCGGCTACGCCCACCACTGCGCCCTGCCCGAGGACATTGAACTTAAAAATCAACAGGGCCAGGTGCTGGTAAGCGCCGCCCCCGAGGGCCACGTCCTGCAGGTGGGCGATGTCCTGCTGCGAGTAGAACAGCGCCCAGTCACCTCGGTGGATACCGCCGTCGGCCTCTTTCAAGCGCCAGTATGGTGGCAGGGCCGAACCCTAGCGGTGGATATCCTGCGCCAAGGGGAAGCCCTACGGGTGGACAGTCCGGTTGGCCGGACGCCCATTCCTGGACGCCCCTGGCATGGCCTAGCGGTGCAAATGACCAGCGTCGCCAATATCCCCGAAGGCCTCGCCGGCATGATTGAAGGAGATCGCATTGCCCGCATTCGCAGCGTCGACGCCAATTCTCCTGCCGCCCTGGCCGGTATCCAGAATGGGACCTTCATCCTTGAGGTTGACGGCAGCCCAATTACCCGTCCCCTCGATCTGGTGCGAGCCCTCGCCGGTAAGGAAGTGGGAGACACCCTCACCCTCCTTTTGGCCGACGACAGCGGCGAGCGCAGCACCCAGCGCCTGCTGCTCCGCCCTCGGCGTTAGACGTCTGGGCGAATAAACAGCCAGTATCCAGGCACGCTGCGGCCTAAGCCAGGTGAGGCTCAAGGCCTTGGGTGCCATCGGCGGGACGCTCACGACCATCAGCTAGGGGCTCGCTGGCCTCGTCGCTGGGCTTGGGAATGGTGGCGGCCGGTACTCGGGCAGGAAGGGTTTGCCCATCAATAATCGCAAAGACTTGCTGGGCAGTTAAGGTCTCGTGTTCGAGGAGGGCTTCGGCAATGCGCTCAAGGGCATCGCGATGCTCCTCGATCATGCTTTCGGCCACCGCGTATTGCTGGTCAAGGATGGAGCGTACCCGCTCATCCAATTCTCGGCGGGTTTGCTCGGACACCGCAACATAGCTGGTGGGCCCACCAACACCCTCGCCCTGCTCGGTGTATTTGACCGGGCCCATGGTGTCATCCATACCCCATTCATAAACCATGCCTCGGGCGATGGCGGTGGCGCGTTCGATATCATTAGAAGCACCAGTGGTAATATCACCGCAGAATTTCTCTTCGGCAATGCGGCCCCCAAAGAGTTGGGCAATATCGCCCAAAAGCTTGCGCCGGGAGTGGGTGTGCCGGTCCTTCGGCAGCATCATAGTGGCACCCAAGGCGCGCCCACGGGGGATGATCGAGACCTTATGCAAATCATCGCTCTCGGTCATTAGCGCCATAATAATGGCGTGACCGGCTTCATGATAGGCCGTAATCCTTCGCTCGTCCGGTGGCATGGCATGGGATCCGACTTTGCGCTCGCGGCCAAAGGCCACACGGTCGCGGGCGTATTCCAAATCCTGGTGGTATACCGCGTCTTTATCCAAGCGCGCCGCATTGAGGGCGGCTTCATTAATCAGGTTTTCGAGATCAGCACCGGAAAATCCTGGGGTACCGCGGGCAATGATCGAGAGATTCACATCGCTGGCCAAACGCACCTTACCGGCGTGCACCTGAAGGATTTGCTCGCGGCCGGCAATGTCCGGCAGATTGACCATAATATTACGGTCAAAGCGGCCGGGGCGAATCAGCGCCGGATCAAGGACATCGAGGCGGTTGGTGGCGGCGATGACGATCACCTTATCACCGGATGAAAAACCATCCATTTCTACCAAAATCGCATTCAAGGTCTGCTCGCGCTCATCATGCCCACCAGAGGAAGCGCCGGAGCCACGGCGCCGGGCGACCGCGTCAATCTCGTCGATGAAGATAATACAGGGGCTGTTTTCCTTGGCCTGGGTGAAGAGATCGCGCACCCGGCTGGCGCCGACGCCGACAAACATCTCAACGAAGTCAGAGCCCGAGATCGAATAAAAAGGGGCGTCCGCTTCGCCGGCAATGGCCTTGGCCAGCAAGGTTTTACCAGTACCCGGAGGGCCCACTAAGAGGACACCGCGGGGAATACGACCGCCCAGCTTCTGGAATTTCTTGGGGTGCTTTAAAAACTCTACCAGTTCTTGAACCTCGTCCTTGGCCTCGTCAATGCCGGCGACGTCCTTAAAGGTTTTACCGGTCTTGCCCTTAGTAATCAGGGTGGCCCGACTCTTGCCAAAGGACAAGACGCCACCGCCCTGGCCCATGCGGCGGAAGAGGAAGAACCAGAGAGCCAACAGGAGGAGAATGATGAAGCCGAACTGAATGAAAAAGCCAGACCAGGCACTAGGCGGCTCGGTGCCGTCTTGAACGACCTCGGATGGGGAAGCGGCAACCGCCGCCTTAAGCGCAGCATTATCGGCATCGCGGAGGCTGCCAGTGGGATAGAGCACTCGGAAATTCCGGGGCTCAACGGACTTTGCCGCCTCGGCTTCAATAAAGCCGCTATTGGCCTTAAATTGTACGACCTGCCCCTCCCGCACCTTCTCGAGAAAAACACTCCAGGATACGGTTTCGGTGCGACGACCAGGGTTGGTTAACCACACCGTGAAGAGCAAGAGACCCACAAAGAGGAGCACAAAGGGCAATAAGCCACGAGGCTTGGCCGGCGGCAACTTAGGTGGCTGACGATCTGGATTCATTCCCACACACTCCGAGGCAAATAAGCGGGTTCCCCCGCAGTTGGGCGCCGAGGCACCCCATGAAATGGCCTGGGCTTCGGCCCAAGGCCCACAGCATCTGGCCGGGAGCGCGCTGGGAAACGAAAATCCCCTGCTTTACCGGTCTGAGGTCAATAAACGCTGTTAGAGATAAAAAAGGTATAAGGCGATGACGGATGCCATCGCCAGGGCTGACCGATTCTTGATGGGGGCCCATGATCATCGACGCTTCACACAAGCATACGCTCAGCGTCTCAGCAGCGTTGGTTCCCTCAGCGACGGCGTCGACGGGCGTGATGTTGGCGACGAGGCCCGCTACCACCCGAACGCTCGGGCTCTGTGGCTGCCTCATCCGCCGCCAACGACGGCTTGCGATAGGCCTCGGTCTCTTCTTCCTCGCTGGCCATCAATTGCCCGTGATAAGTGGCCAAATCTTCGGTGAGGAGGGCATCAGAAGCCTGGAAAGCGCGATTCTCCAAATCCCGGTCCTCGGTACGGAGGCGCAAGGGAACCACTGGCAAAGCGGGATCGGAACCGATGCCAAGAGCTTGCCGAATAGCGGCAATTTCGGCATCAAGATGGGCCAATTGGCGCTGGCGCGTGCGCCAGGCGTCGATGGCCGAGCGGCTGAAATCATCTGCCGAAAGGGTGAGTCGATCACCCTGATGGAGTCGGCGAAACCAATCATCGGGAAGGCCAAGGCCGGCTGAAGAGGTGAGACTGGAGCGACCCGCCTCAACCAGCAGGGAATTACGCAGTTCTTCGAGTTCGCTGAGGCGATCCTGCTCACCGTCATCGGTCGTCTCATCGCTGCGGCGGCGGAAAACCCGGGTCACCTTGCCGATAATGCCACCTCCAGAGGAGGCTGCCGAGGGGAGATCGACACTGGATATAGCGGACGCCGAGATGCGACGCCGCGCCCGCCCCGAAGCTGAGGAATGGAGAGGAGCCATTGAAATTGGCGGCGCCGTATAGGCATCCGTCGGTGGCTCTTCACTTTGGGCAGCGGCCATGGGACCACTGTCAATTGCTGATTGCAGGGGCAAGTCTTCGGTGGGCGCGTCCACATCTATCTCTAGGGCATGGCGCCACTGGGGCAAATGCTGTGGCCGCACCCCCTTTGCAAGACACTTGAGACAGATACGGAAATCACCGTCCATCCAGGCGCGATTACAGTCATCGGCAGTAAAAGTTGTCTGACAGTGAGAGCATGGCTTGCCAAAGTGCTGAGGATTTTTTATCTGTGCCGGCATGCCGGCAGCTGATAAACCCAGGCGGAAGACATGTCGTCCCACCTTCAACTCTGCTCCCACATCCAGATCCGCTTCCTGCACCGCAATACCATCAAGCTCTACCACCCCTTGACCCTCACAGCGCACCTGGCAGCGGGCTGAGGGGCCATCCAAGGACTGAAATAGCAATATCACTTCGCGTCCAGCCCCATCTTTACAGCGCACGCGCAGAGGCTTGCCTGACTGCAGTGCAGCCGCGGTGTCTTTTCCCTTACCGTCAATGCAGTGCACCTGCAGGCTCATGAATAGACCCTCGAACAAACGGAAGTTGCGGCGATGAATAAAAAGAGAGAGCGAAGATTGGAAAGAAAGCCTTAGCGCCTGATATTAACCAGTATGCAGGCTTTCCCTGTGATGCCAGCGTTGATAATGCTGCCATGCCCGAACTCCCCGAGGTCGAAACCGTCCGCCAAGGTCTCCTGCGACACCTCCAGCTTCCCTGCCAGATTCTGGCCGTGGAGCTGGGCAAGTTGCCCCTGCGGCGCCCCCTCTGCCCAGAGTTGGCCACCAAGCCGGTGGGGAGCCAACTGCTAGATATCGAGCGACGTGCCAAATATCTTCTTTGGCGCTGCTCTAATGGATGGATAATCAACCACTTAGGGATGAGCGGAGCCTGGCGCTTTGCAGACGATAACCCACGACGCCACGATCATTGTCGACTGCTCTTGGATGATGGCCGGATATTGATCTATTCCGATCCCCGGCGCTTTGGGCTTCTTGGCTGGTATGATAGAGACCCCCGCCACAGCCTGGACAACCTGCGCCGTCTCGGGCCCGAACCCTGGGACCCGCATCTCACACCGTCCTCCCTACGAGCCCAGCTGCAGCGCCGCAAGGGGCCCATCAAGGCGGCGATTATGGACCAACGGCTCCTCGTTGGGGTTGGCAATATCTATGCTAGCGAGGCCCTTTTCCGCGCCGGTATTCGCCCACAGACCCCCGCCATGCGCCTAGGCGCGCAGCGCTGCGCTCGGCTCTTGGACTGCATTCGCAGCGTGCTGAATGAAGCCATTGCCGCAGGTGGATCCACCATTCGCGATTTTCGCCAAGCCGGCGGTAGCAGCGGCTATTTCCAGCACCGCTTCCAGGTTTACGGCCGCGAGGGCGAGGCCTGCCATACCTGCGATAGCCAGATCCGCAGCTGCATTATCGGCGGCCGCAGCACCTTTTGGTGCCCTCGCTGCCAGCATTAGGGGGAAGTGGAGCGATTCCCACGATTACTATGGCTCGCAAGCCAAGCATGGACCACGTCGGTCGACTTTGGTTGCTTGTCTTTCATCTTTTGCTCGATGATTATCTCGTTCGACGATGGCTTATGGTTCATGAGTGCTAGCCACGCCCCACGCCCCGTGGACTGGGGCCTCGTAGCCTGTGCCTTAGCAATGCCCCCAGGCTAGGAAGCGACCAATTCATCAATGGCAGCAATCACCTCGTCCACATGGCCGGCCACCTTGACCCCTCGCCATTCTTTGAGGATGCTGCCGCTGGAGCCGATAAGGAAGGTGGAGCGGATAACGCCATCGTATTCCTTCCCCATGAATTTTTTGCGCCCCCAGGCGCCCAATTTTTCCGCTAGGCTGTGCTCGGGATCGCTAAGCAGGACGAAGGGCAGATCAAATTTGGCAATGAATTTTTCATGGCTTTTTAGGGAATCGGGGCTGACCCCGAAAACCTCCACCCCAGAAGCAACAATGCGGGCCATATTATCACGGAAGTCACAGGCCTCGGTGGTGCAGCCAGGAGTATTGTCCTTGGGGTAAAAGTAGAGAACATAGGCCTTGCCCTTTAAACCCTTTGCCGAATAGGTGGCACCATCGGAACCGGATAGGGAAAAGGCAGGGATCTGAGCCATGGGTATCTCCTTGAGGGGGAATAGCGCAACGCCTGCTACAGCGCCACGGAAAGGGTATGGAAAGGTACTCCCCCCTGGGGACAAGCGTTTGATTGCGGCACGGGCCGCTGAGCGCTAGTGATCTGAGTCAAGCAGAGTGCAACTTATCCGCAGCCCCGGAATGCTGGATTCAAGGC
>REDX01000017.1 GCA_007695355.1 Planctomycetota bacterium | reverse complement strand
GTTATTTTCAATAATCCCACAACCACCCTATCCACTTTTGGCGGGGAAGATCACCTTCCCCATCCGTGTCCATCCGTGTTCATCCGTGGCTAAATCCTTCTTCCTCTTCGGCGTCCTCGCCCGGAAGACTTGGACCACGGATGAACACGGATAAGATAAAACCCGGCCTGTGCAGTACGGCGCGGCATTAGAAGGGTGGCGGCGGCTGGTGGGCGAAGAAGGCGGAACGCCGTCCCGCCTTCCGGGCTTGCGCGATGCTCGCCGGCCTGGGCCTAGGTGGGCTTGGTGGCGCTCACCGTTCTGCCCTTAGCGCCCGGGCGGGCCAGAGGTTGTGGGGACGGAGATGTCATGGCGCCATGCTCTTTTGGGGGCTTGAAGAGAGATACCCTTTCATAGGGTCTTCGCCTTGCGGTGTTAGGAAAAAAAACAGGGGGCCTGCTTTGCGTGTCGTAATGGCTGAAGATCGTTGGTCTCAGGTGGGCAAAGCCCTGATGCAGGTGGGGGCGCTTAGCATTCCCATTGGCTTGCTGATTTCAGTGGCGCTGTGTTATGTATCATTCGCATTCTTGATGCTGGGCGCACTTTGTGCGCGGGTGCGTCTTTGGCAGATGCCGGGCTTTTGGGTATTATTGGCCTTTAGCGCCTGGATGCTTTTGATCACGTTTGTCCACGGTTATCGCTTGCGGGGGCTGGTATATGTTTGGCCCTTAATCTATGTCTTGGCAGTTGGCATGGCCCTGCCCACGGCCCGGCGCTGGGCGCCGTGGGTATTATTGGCTGCTTTGGTGGCGGCCGGATTTTTGGCCATCCTTCAGTTTACGGTGGGACTCGGTGGTGATCGGCCTTGGCGGGTAGACGCCGATGGGCCGCAGTGGCGGCGGGTGGTGGGATTTTTTTCACACCATATTCGCTTTGGTTCGGTCATGAGCTTTGTCGCCATCCTATTGACGATTTCATTAAGCCCATCCCTGCCCCGTTGGCTGCAGGCTGCGGGCGCTGTTTTTGCCGCCATGCTGGCGCTTATCTCAAGTGCCCGCGGACAGATTTTGGGATTACTGGTTGGTCTATGGCTGCGTTTTGTCGGGCGTGGCTGGAAGCGCTTTGCCTTGAGTGTCGGCATGGTGTTGATCGTGGCGGCGCTGGGCGCAGCCTTTTTACAGTGGTCTCAGCCAGCCAGATTACAGAGCCTGTTGGCGTTCAGTGATGTGCGCTGGGGCCTGTGGGCTTTGTGCTTGGATTTATGGCGATCGGCGCCCCTGCTGGGCATCGGCGAGGGGCTTAACGAGGCCCTGCGCGCATCTTTTGCTCCGGAAATCCTGCGGCAGCACCTTGGCGGCTGGATGCCCGGCCATGCCCACAATACCTTCATCTCCTTAGGCCTTTTGTACGGCGCCCCGGCAGCGCTCTTATTTATCGCTTGGCTGCTGGTGCTGCTGCGGGCCTTGTGGCTACAGACAGATCAGGCGCCGGCCCTTCGTGGCGCTTGTATGGGGGTGATGGCGGTCTTTGTGGTGGGCGGACTTACCGAAGATCTCAGTGGTTTGGCCAGCTCCCGTTTTGGTTTTTTAGTTGTGCTGGGTTGGCTCTGGGCACTTTTGCTGGCCAGGGAGAAGACTTCTGCCGAGTCCTCTCCAGCTCTGATTTCGCCTCCTCCTAGTACGGATACGACAGAGGCAAATCGGCCCTGAGTCGTTGTGCCAGAATTCCTGAAGACACCAGCAGGCCCCTGCTTTAGGGCCTGCGCCACTAGCTATTTTCGCCTTCCCTGGGCGGCCTAACTCAGGGGTATGGCATTGCCAAGGGTTCCTACATACTTGAGAGCATGAGCATTCACGAGGCAGTACTACTGGCGGCGGGGCGGGGCTTAAAGCCCTATCCGGCCTGGGATACGGTGGAAAAGATGCTGCATCCGGTGATCGACCGCGATGGCGTTACCCGGCCCATTCTCGCCATTCAGTGCCAGGACTTTTTCCGCGCCGGCATTCGCCGGGTGATTGTGGTGGTGGCGCCGGGGGAAGAGGCCGCCTACCGCCGGCAGTTGGGCGAGCTGATTCAGTTTTTGCGCCAGGGTAGCTCCGGCGCGGCGCCGCAGCCGGCCCTGGCCGATGAATTAGAGCAGATGCTGCATGCCCTGCACTTTGTGGTGCAGGATGAGGCCCTGGGCATTGGCCATGCCATTGCCTGTACCCGCGAGGCCGTGCAGGGCGAGGCCTTTTTGCTAAGTTTCTCCGATCACCTGCTGCTGGGCCCGCCGGGGGGCAGCATGAGCGCCGCCCTTTTGGCCCTGCACCAGCGCCTGGGAGGGGCGGTTTCCAGCGTTGAGGATTTGCCAGACTATCTCTTGAAGCGCTATGGCGTGGTGGGGGCGCAGCCCCTGGCCGGGGCCGATGGCTGCTGGCGGGTGCAGGTAATAGCCGAAAAGCCCAGCCCCACGCAGGCTGAATTGGAATTGGAGAGCCCCGGCCTGCGCCGCGGCCGCTATCTTTGCCTTACCGGCATCCACTGCCTGCCCAGCTGTATTTTTGATTGCCTGGCAGAGCAGTGGCAAGCGGATGGGCCCGAGCGCGGTGGATTGGTGCCGGCCCTGCGCCGGCTGGCCGCCGATGAGCGCTATTTCGCCGCCCAGATTCCCGGCCGGCACCAGGATATCGGTACCCGTTACGGCATGTTAGAAGCCCAATTGGCGCGGGCCTTGTCCGGCCCCGATCGCTCGGCCATTCTCTCGCGTTTGGCGGCGCTTTTGGCTCGGGAGGCGGCCTTTGCCGAAGGGGCACCATGAGCCCAACGGCGCTGGCCCCCATCGATGAATTGGCCGCGGCCATCGCCAGCGGCAGCGCCCCCCGCCCCCACGGCGAGGCGGTGCTGGCCCTGCCCATGGAAGAGATTCAGGCCCTCGCCGATGTCC
>REDX01000025.1 GCA_007695355.1 Planctomycetota bacterium | reverse complement strand
CCGCTTGCTCTCCCATGGAGTCACCGCCCATGACCACCGCCACCGGCGAATCCGCCTTCGAAGCCACCATCGTTGCCCATCTCACCACCCAGGGTGGTTGGGAAGAGGCCCCGGCGGCGGTATTTGACCCCACCACCGCCCTGGTGAGCGAGAGTGTGTTGGGTTTCCTGCGCCAAGCCCATCCCAAGACCTGGGGGCTGCTGGAGCGCCAGCACGGGGCCAATCTGCCGCAGGTGCTGTTGGATGCGCTCGGCAAAGAACTGGCCCTCAAAGGCTCTTTGCATGTGCTGCGGCATGGCTTTGTGGTGTATGGGCAGACCCTGCCCATGGCCATCTTTCGCCCTGCCCACGGTTTGAACCCTGAGATCCTGGTCCGCTATGGTTTCAACCGCCTGCAGGTGATTCGGCAGGCGCACTGCCACCCAGGTAAGGGGGATGAGCTGGACCTGCTGTTCATTCTCAATGGCATCCCAGTGGCCAGCGCCGAGTTGAAGAACGAGATGACCGGCCAAGCGGTGGCCAAGGCCATCCACCAGTACCGCCAGGATCGCAACCCCAAGGCTCCGGTCTTTGCCTTTACCGCCAATGATGCCCCCGGGCGCACGGTGGTGCACTTTGCCGTGGATACCACCCAGGTGCAGATGGCCACCCGGCTGAGCGGGTCTTCCACGGTTTTTCTGCCCTTGAACCGGGGCAGCAATCCGGGGCAGGTGGGCTGCGGGGCCGGGAATCCGCCCCATCCATCCGGCTATGCTTCGGCTTATCTGTGGCAGGAACTGCTGCAGCGGGACCAATTCCTGGAGATCCTGGGCTCCTATGTGTTTGTGGAAACCAAGGAGAGCCGCCGCATCGATCCCGCCACCCAGGCGATCAGCCGTCAGCTGGATCGGCGGGTAATCTTTCCCCGTTATCACCAATTGGATGCGGTGCGCAGCCTCTTGCGGCTAGCCAAGGATGAGGGACCCGGCAACTCGTATCTCATCCAGCACTCGGCAGGGTCCGGCAAGACCAACTCCATTGCCTGGCTATCCCATCGTCTGGCCTGCCTGCACAACACTGAGGATCAGAAGGTCTTCGATTGCGTGATTGTGATCACCGATCGGCGCATTTTGGATAAGCAGTTGCAGGACGCCATTTACCAGATCGAGCACAAGCAAGGCGTGGTGCAGCCCATCGACCAGGACAGCGGCCAGTTGGCCAGCGCCCTGGTGGATGGCACCCAGATCATTATCACCACCCTGCAGAAGTTTCCCTTTGTCATGGAGCGACTGGGCAAGGAGGCCGACGCCGCCGAGAGTGGTATGCTCAAAGAGTGGGCTGCCAAGATCGGCAATCGCCGCTACGCCCTGATCGTGGATGAGGCCCACAGCAGCCAAACCGGCGACGGCGCCGCCCAGATGAAACAAGTCTTGAGTCAGGCCCGACGGGCGGCCGAGGGGGATGATGGCTATGAGGCTGAGAGTGGCGAGGATGCGATTAACAGCCTCATCGAAGGCCGAGGACGACGGGAGAATCTGTCGTTCTTCGCATTCACCGCTACGCCCAAGGGCAAGACCCTGCAGCTCTTCGGCCGCCCCGATGCCGAGGGCCATTACCGGCCGGTGCACCTGTACTCCATGCGTCAAGCCATCGAAGAAGGTTTTATCCTGGATGTGCTGCAGAACTATACGACCTACCAAAGCTTTTGGAAACTGGCCAAGTCCATCGCCGATGATCCTGAGGTGCCGAAGAAAAAGGCAGTGACCGCCTTGGCCCGTTACATGAGCCTGCACCCGCACAATATTGAACAAAAGACCACCATTATTATCGAGCACTTCCGCTCTAGCGTGGCCCACAAGCTGGATGGCCGGGCCAAGGCCATGGTGGTTACCGCCAGCCGCCTACATGCGGTGCGCTATATGCTGGCCTTCAACGCCTACATTGCCAAGCAGGGCTACACCGACATTCGGCCGCTAGTGGCCTTTAGCGGCACGGTCAGTGATCCCGAAACCGGTCTGGATTATACCGAGCCGGGGATGAATACTGATCCCAACACCGGCAGAAGCATAGGCGAGAAGGAACTGCCGGAGAAATTTGAGTCCGATGATTTCCAAGTGCTACTGGTGGCCAATAAGTACCAAACGGGATTCGATCAACCCCTGCTCTACGCCATGTATGTGGATCGTCGCCTGAGCGGCGTGCAGGCGGTGCAGACCCTTTCCCGGCTGAATCGCAGTTATCGGGGCAAGACGGCCCCGTTTATTCTCGACTTCGTCAACGACACCGAGGAGATCCTGTCCTCGTTCCAGCCCTTCTATGAAGTTACCACCCTCACCGATCCCGCTAGCCCCGACCAGTTAGAGGCCCTGAAGTACGAACTCGACCAAATGCAGGTCTACCATGGGACCGAAGTGGAAGCCTTCGCCACCATCTTTTTCAAGGCCCGGCCCCAGGCATCCGACCATGCCCACCTCAATAAGCATCTTGCCCCAGCCATTGATCGCTTTGTCGCCCTGCCCCACGACGACGACCGCAGCGCCTTCCGGGACAAGCTGCAGGCATTCGTGCATCTCTATGCCTTCCTGGGGCAAATCCTGCCTTGGTCAGCCCCTGATTACGAGAAGCTGGCAGCGTTCGGCAAATACCTCCTCAAGAAATTACCCAAGCCTGACCGCACGCCCATCATGAGCCTGGATGATGATGTGGATCTGCACTACTATCGCCTGGAAAAGATCAGCAGCGGGGCTCTGAACCTTGCCACTGGCGAAGTGGGAACCGTCAGCGCCCCCGTTGCTGTTGGCACCGGTCGCTCCAAGGAAGATATCGCTCCCTTGAGCACCATTATCGACGTGCTCAACGACCGCTTCGGCACCGAATTCACCGAAGCGGATAAGCTTTTCTTCGATCAGATCGAAGCCGAAGCCGAGGC
>REDX01000235.1 GCA_007695355.1 Planctomycetota bacterium | reverse complement strand
CCAATGCCCCGGAAAATTTCCGCTTCCGCAAGCACGAAAGCGATGAATTAGCCCACTACGCCGACGACTGCTACGATGTGGAATTCCTCTACCCCTGGGGCTGGGACGAATTAGAAGGCATTGCCAGCCGCACCGACCACGATCTGCATGCCCACGAAGAACGCTCTGGTGTTAAGCTGCGCTATGTCGATGCGGAAAAGGAAGACCCGGCCACCGGCAAAAAGCCGTGGAGCTATCTACCCTATGTCATCGAACCCGCCGCCGGCGCCACCCGCGGCGTTCTCGTCTACTTGGTGGACGCCTACCGCGAGGAAGAGCGCACCGACGCCAAGGGCAATACGGTGGTACGCACGGTGCTGAAACTGCACCCACGCTTAAGCCCTATTAAGTGCGCCGTACTTCCCCTGGTACAGAAAGACGGCATGCCCGAAAAGGCCCAAGAAGTCATCGCCGCCTTCCTCGCCGCTGGCGTCCCCGCCAAGTACGATGGCAAGGGATCCATCGGCAAGCGTTACGCCAAGCACGATGAAATCGGCACCCCCTGCGCCATTACCGTCGACGGCCAAAGTCTGGAGGACGGCACCGTCACCCTCCGCGACCGCGACAGCACCGAGCAGGTACGCATTCCCCTCGCCGAAGCGGTAGAACGGGTACGCGCCGTCCTCAACCGCTAAGGCCCTTTGCCCAGCCCCGGGGCTTGGACCATCCCTGCCGACCCTTCGTTCTTTCCCCATACCCACTTTAAACAGGCTGGACGGGAAGGGAACGCACGACTGATTATTCAGTGATTCCCGGGATCGACGCCAAAGGCGTCGAGGCTAGGAATGAAGTGGTCACCAAATTACTGATGGAATACCATGCATAATCAGGGGCAAGAGCACGAGAATCCCTATGGTCAACCATAGCACCTTGTAGGTGCGCTTGAATTTCATGCCTATAATCAGACTCATCAGCAGCGAGGAAATAATAAATACCTCTCCGATATGCTGCCATTCGATAAGAATCAGTGCGACTCCAACAATAAGCATCAGCCAGGGAAGGTTAAAGAAGAACCCCCGCACGAAATTAGATGCGCCAAGCAAGGCCAGGGGGTAACCGAGGCGTAAGTCGCGATCGCGCCACGAGGACGCCCCAGCACCTTTATCTCGGCCATCGAGCTGTCTCATGGGATTTAAACTAATAACACAGCACATAGATTCGATCTCTGTTGTTAGGGGCATATACAACTCGCCAAAAAACAATGGCTTGCTCTGAGAGTCATTTATCGCCAATGCCGAGCTGGGACTCGGGGCGGTTGTCCTGGGCCGAGTACAACTCGGCGATCCCAGGGAGGCATGAGCTTCCCGCCATTGGAGTGGTGCTCCCAGGGGCGAGTTTTGGGAGGTGCCCATTATGCTTTATATTTTATCGCTGTTCCATAAACCGACCAGTCCTAGCGAATCCAGTCGAAGACGCTTTCAAAGCCTTGGACATGGCCGCAGTACTGGCAGGTATCCTGTCCGCGCTGGATGGTGCGGCCGCACTTTTGGCACTTGCTGATCCTGGCTCCATCGCGGCCATCGGCCTTGCCATCCCGGAGGTCGATTTGTTTGACCTTGGCTTCAAGCATAGCTTCAGTAATCGGCGTATGGTCACGGACGATTTCCCAGAGGGCGCGGGTAACCAGCTTCATGCGCTCTAGGCGGTTTTCTAGGGCGCGCACCTCGTCCTGGGCCTGGGCAGCGGCGGACTGGGCTCGACCGACGCCGGCAATGGGAGGCGAAGCGTCGCCAAGGCCGTAGCTATAGGAGAATACCACGACTAGTCCCCTTCTCCAAGGTTGATGGTACGTTCAACCACGATGGACGCGGTCCAAATGCCGAAGCTGCCTTCCTGAGAGCGGATTTCCAACTCAGTCGCTGGCAGGAGATGCCGCAGGTCAATCTCTTGCCGGTGCAACCAATTGCCGAGTTTGAGAGGCTGCACCTGCCCATTAATGCTAATCTCTCCACCTTCGCCTGAATAACTAATCATGGCCAAACGGAGGTGAGCAGATTCGGCATTGGCTAGTACTTCTGGGGGGATGGTTATCACCGTTTTGTAAGGCCGTTCAGGATTGACCGTGGCCAATTTTTCCAGGGCAGGGAATTGTAGGCTTTCTAGCTGGCGAACCCCCGCCATACGCGCTTCTTTCGGCTGCAGAGACAACGTTAAGACCTTCGCTGACTTACTGGGAACGGTGATGTGCTGCGCCCACTCAGTCCCCCCTACCGGGACGTCGATCTGAGGCTCCTCAACAATCATCAAGCCTTCACCGTCCTCGCGAACATCAATTTGACGCCAGATAGCCTGATCACCAAAGATATATCCATCGGGGCTGATCACGGTCACAGGTATCTCCTGTTCCTCCAGGTGATCATTGAAGACCGCCAACACTAAATCACCATCATCTGTGAGGCTAGCCACCGGCCACACCTCGCGGGTCAGTGTTTGTGTGGAAAGCAGGGAGCCTCGCAGATTACGTAGCAGACGAAAAGCGAACTCATCGCCACCATTAATGTGGGCCTCATGCGCTGCCCGTGCAGTGGCTTTATCGGGGCTCCACTTTAGCAGGTAGAGAATATCGCGCATGGTGTAAGTGGCACCACCACGTGCCCGGTCAAGACGAGAGCCTTGAGGTCTGGCGGCAACGACATCGGGACGCTGAGGATCTAACTGCCCCCCCGCCTCGGTATTCCAAAATTCTAGAGACTTCCCGTAATTACTTTTTGCCCAATTCCAGACGACCTCATAGTTTGCCGCAACCATGCGCGTATCACCGCCATAATGATGTTCATGAACGGCATCGACGATATGGATGGCGGCCTCTAACACCGGCCGATAAAGTTCACGCCAAGCTGCCCACCCACCTTGATTGAAGTGGAAGCCCCAACCGGCAGCAAGCTGAACATCTGGGTTCGCCGCCTTTAAGGCTTCACCAAATGCCAAAAGCATCTCCTGATACCAAACGCGATTCTGTTGTCCTGACCACCAGCGATTGCCAGCGCTTTCCCGTTCAAATTGCGTTGGATCATAGGGGACTAGCATTGGTCTAGCAATTTTGCGATGTCCTTGGAACTCGAAGGGTTCGTTGAATACAGCCCCTCGCATGAGCGATGCACTAAAAGGGTCTCGCATGAAATTGCCGCCCCTGACATACCCATTAATGTCTAATGGATTACCACTGGGGTACTGCAGTAGAAAATGTCCCTGGCGCCATATTAAATATTCGGTGGGCTCCTTTTGCCCACGGATATACACCCGATCTCCCTCTTGTACCCCATCGCGCTGGTAAAATTTGGGATCATAGTTTACTCCAGGCCGAGAAGCCCAATTCAAATACGGCTCATTCCAAAATTCGACACGGTGTGTCCAGCCAGTATCGCGGGCAGCTTCTCCGTAGCCGGTACCAATACGTTGCAACTGCTCGCGCCAACCACCGGGGTTGGTTAATTGCAAAGCCGGGTGATAGCGGTCCCAAAAACATTCGATATAGTGGGGCAAAAGTGCAGAAAATCCATTACCTGGGGTGCGCGGCTTGGTGCCGGGCACCCAAATGAGATCGCGCCGCGAAGAAATCCCCCATTCTTGAATGCGCTCATCCGGAGTTGGTGTGGCGTGCACCCCAAACATGCCATCGGGTATGCGCAGGGCACCATTCACCGCCCATAGCCGCCCATCAACAACCACTCCCGGCTCTTCATCAATGGCTTTCGCGTCTTCGGGTAATTCAGCCGCAGACAAGACGGCCAAACAAAGGCAGGCTGTCTGGAATGCGCCATACGCCAACCGCAAGCAGCACAGGCGCAGTAAGGCAAACGAAGAGAAAGATATGTTAAGCATGACAAACCTTGACTTAAAGTGAGACCGGTCTAGCCGGAGTGTAAAAGGGAAGACAGCGCTAGTGCATAACGCTAAGCCATCTTGCATCAATGCGTTAATGGTAAATATAGCTCATTCGACCATCTCCCCAGAGACCCTCGATGAAGTGAGAACCAAGCCTTCGGTGGTCCTACGCCTGCATCTCAGCGACTTAGCAAGATGACTCAGTATGAACAATGTGCTGACAAGGGAATGTCTTCTCTCCATCTCTGCGCCCACTGTCTCAAGTAGGGCGGCGCCAGTTGACCATTCGCAGTTCCGGTCCAGGCTGCAGGCATGAGCCCCTCCATCGACAGCATTACTGCCGCCTGCGGCGTTATCGTTCACCCCGAGGCTGACTCCGGTTTTCGTCACCTGGCCACAACCTGGCAGGTGGCGGCGGGCGAATGGCTATGCGCTTGGAACGATGAAGATCCGCCGCCCACCGGCATCTATCTCATTGCCGCCCACTCTGGGGCCATCGCCGCCATTGAATCCTGGGAACAAGACCGCGGCATTGCCGGTTTTCGCGCCCAGGCCGAGGCCAGCACGCTGCCCATCGCCAGTGATCAGGAAGGTCTCAATAAGCGGCAATTACTCATGGCGGTGGGCTATCCCAGCGTCATCAATCACCCCAGCTTTAGTATCCACCGCGGCAGCCTCACCCCCGAGCGTTACCACCCCTACCTCTGCCCCTGGTTTATCGAAGGTCATTTGGCCCTCTACACCGCCGAGGAAGGCTGGCTCACCGGCCAAAGCTATCATGGCATGCTGGGCGGCCCGGTCGTCAATGAAGAGGGCCGGGTGGTAGGCCTGCTCGGCGACCACGGCCACCAAGCCCCGGATATCCCGCCCCTCGCTCCTTTCCGCCGCATTAGTGTCTAAGGCCGCGAAAGAGGAGCGGCCATAGACGCCTATCATCGATGGCCGCTAACTCCCCCCTCTCGCCGCAGCAGTCTAGGGGGTTTCAATGATGAGATGGTAGATGAGGCCATTGGGCACCCGGCGCAGGCGACCCAAGGATTTGCCCACCCAGGCCGCCAGTACTTCTGCCTCGTCGAATTCTGGGGCAAATAATTCCATGATTTCGGCACCGAGATTCGAGCCCAAGGCCAAGCGTAAGGCCATTTTGAAGCGAGCGCTTACACCACTGGCCATAGCAAACGTGTTGCTCACCACCTGGGGAAGATCTTGGTAGTGCCAGTAAATAAGACCCTCTTCAGGCAGGGCCTGGGCCATGGTTTGATAGGCCGCTGAATCCCGCAGGGCGGCGGTGGCGTCGCCACCAATGGCGCGAAGTATCCGATCAATATCGCGCACCCCCACCCCGCTTACCAGGGTTTTATTGCGTAAATACATACCCGCCGAGCGGGGGTCTGCATGGGCCCCGGAGTCCAGTTCCCAACCGCGAAAGCCCTCCCGCTCCACCATCAGAATTTCGCCGGCTCCCCAACCGCCAATAAGATTAGCCACCGCGGTTATGGCCGCTTCCACTACGATGGCATCGCGGACTTCCTGCACCCAGGTAAAGCGCCAGTCCTCAAGGCTATGCTCTTCCTCAACCTGTGGTGCGGGGGCCTGATCAAGCTCCGGATCCAAGGGTTTCATTTCTACTTCCGGTTGGACAGCGAGGCGAGGCAGGCGCAGGAATAGGTGTTCTGTCCCAAAGGCTGCACAGAGGCCACGTAAATGAGTGCCGACAAACATCTCCAAGCTCAAATCCACCTGATCACGGACGTCCTGGGCCGCAGCGCCGGCAAAACCATCGACCATGGCCAGGACGTGTTCGAGAGCTACCAGGGGATCAAAGCTGAGGCCCTGGGCATCGATAACCGTATCGGGAATCCAGGCGGGCACCTGGGCGACGAGGGGAGATTGGACAAAGAGGCCCATAATACCCCGCCAGGGCTCGGCCACATCCATGGTGACGGTGAGCTTCAAGCCGGCCGCTTCCATCTGCGTACTGAGGCCCATCAAGCCGATGGCATCATAGCCGAAAATCGCATGCTCATCGGGATTCAGATGGCGTCTGCCGCGAGCCATATCTTGCCTGAGGAGCCGCAAAAGGTGGGCCACGTCGATATAGCCCTCGAAGCCCCGCGGGCCCGCCGGCAATTGCCCGGCCAAACTGTCCCCGACGCTCACCCGCCGGCCAAAGGCCCCCATCTCACCGGCCTCTGCCATCCGCGCCAAGTCCACCAGACGCTGGGCCGGGCGCTGCAGTTGCTCGCCATCCATTTGCAGGCCCACCAGCAGACGCGAACCCGAAGCCAAGAGCAGGAGAGAGGGCTGGGGCCCCTCCACCACCACATCCTCGAGCATGCCTTCAGCATCGTCGTCCTCGAGGGGCTGGGTGCGGATGCGCGGCGCTCGCAGTACCAGGAGGCGCTGACCCTCCTGGACCAGGGCCTCTAGGCGCAGGCGTCGATCGGGGGCCTCTTCATGGGCCACCACCGCCGCCGCCAGTCCCGCCACCAAACGCTGCCCCAATTCTTCCCCCGGGCTGAGCCAGGCCAAGAGCTGCCAGTGGCGGTCCCCTGCTTCGTCGCGGTGCATGGCCATGGCCGCCCCCAAGGGCCCGGCCAGGGAGGCGGAGAGATCCGCAGGCTGCAGCCCAGCCTGTCCGAGCTCCGCCATAATCTGCGCATGCGCCTCGGGAGCATGGGCTGCCAGGACCTCAAGAACCTCGCCAATAATGCGCTCTTCAGCCAATAATGCCCCCAACCGGCTGCGCTGCCAGGGCCCGCGGAATTGCGCATCGGCGGGCACATGCACGGCGGCCAAGGTATCACCATCAAGGGCCTGCCAGATCGGCAGCTCCTCCGCCGTCGCCAGCCCCCAGGCCAGCATCCAGCAGCAGAGGGTTGGCAGGATCGCTTGCCAGGAGCAGGGCCAAGATAGGTGCATGAGCAAATCCTCCATCCCGCAGTCTGTTCAGCCCCGGCTGCCGAGCAAGGGCGCGGCACAGCCCATCGCCCGGCATCCAGCAATGGAGGAAGGCCAAACGACGCTCATCATCGTTTGCTTGTGGTCGGTCGGCAATCGCCGGCGGAGACCCACACCCCCCGCCATGCCCTAAAGATATTTTCCGGCCGCGGGATCGAGACGCTGCAGGGCCTCGAGCAATGGCTGGGGGCCATCCCGTAGCAGGGTGAAATCGGCAAAGTCAAAACCCGGAGCAACCACGCAATGCAGCAAGGCCCGGGGCCCCAGGGGCCGGGCGGCCTGCCAGTGGTCAGCCGGCACCGCCTGCCAGGTCTGTGATTCTCTCCCCTCGGCTCCCAGCCGCCGACGCACAGGCGCCCCAGTTCCATCCCAGAGCCATAATTCCACCCCATCACCGCCGGCGTAGAGCCATAGTTCATCGCTCTCAACCCGATGCCAAGCGCTGACTTCGCCTTCCTGCAAACAGAAGTGAATGAGGGTAAGGGCCGAGCGCTTGCCGCGGCCACGGGGGTGGGCAAGCATCTCTGTAGAGCGAAAACGCTCGCGATAGGCGCCGCCTTCGGGATGGGGGATGAGGTCGCCAATAATCGGCACCGGCTCTGGCAGCTCTGGCAAGAGCGGCGCCATAATCATCGCCCCCGCCGTCGCCGGACAGCGCTTACAGCGGCGACTGGGTGGCTTATCGCAGCAGCGCGGCAAGAGGCCCAATTGCTTCACCCCACGCCAGCGCTCTGCTGCAGCCACATGCTTGGCCTTTTCAGAGCCTCCCTTGGCCTTGTCTGCCCAGCGCTTGAGTTTCATCAAACGCCGATTGAGCGCCTTAGTGCCTATGGCCAAACCGCGTATTTTTTTCCCATTTCAGTATTCTCGGCAGCAGCGCTAGGGCTGAAGCGATTTCATGTGGCAACCCCTCAGCATGCCACAGAGCTTAAAACCGAAACACCTGCGATGCACCGTGCCGCAAGAACCCAGTGATAAGCAGCTTGCCGATGGTCCCCCTCGCTGATCTATCATATCCACCCTCTATTCGCTGACCTGGGCCTGGCGGCTGGCGCTATTGCCGATGAGTTCGGGGGCGTACATGCCTTCGATGGTGGCGGGCATGGCGTTGAGGGTGCCGGGGAGTTCGGCGCGCAGGCGATAGCGATAGGTGTGGGTGCCGCGGGCCAGGGTGGTGACGAAGAGGGCGACGCGGTCAGCGCGGAATTCCATGTAGGCGCCATTGCGGTAGCCGGAGAGGCGGTCCACTGGTTCGGCACCGGCAAAGCGGCGGTCTTCAATCAGGATGTATTCGTAGTCATTGGCACTGTCTACAATCAACTCGACTTCGATGAGTTCGCCGGGACGGATTATGGCATCGGCGGCCAATTCCTGTCGTTGTTCGCGACGGTGCTGGCTGGCCACCGGGCGGCCGTCGGCGCCAATGCGGGTATCGCCGGCCTCACTTTCCGTAATCCGCCACCAGCGGCGCTGGACGGTGACTTCTAATCCCTGGGCGGGGATAATGGCTTCGCGGCTGAAAATGCGCAGCCAGGCATTGGCGTGCAGATAGCCGGGGCCGTCTCGCTCGATGCGCAGGAGATGCTCACCGCTGCCGAGACGGGCGGCGGGGATGCGGAGGCTGCCGGCACGGGTGAAGAGGTTTTCGGCGCTTATGCGCTCTTCGATCAGCAGCTTATCGCCATGGAAAATGCGCACCGTTTGCTGAGGCTTGAGTTCATCACTGGCTGCCAGGTAGGCGCTGAGGGCTTCCACCGCCCAGGCCGTATCGCGGGTGCTATTCCAGCGCTGACCGCGGCGGGAGGCCACGAGGTAACGGGCCAAACGGGCGCTGAGATCGGGATCGGCTTGACTGCGCACCAGCAGCAGCAAGTACGCGCTATTGGCCTCATATTCCGAGCCATACCAGCGCCACCAGGGGCTTTCCACGCGCAGCCAAGCGGTGTGGTTATCATCCCGGCTTTCGACAAATTGGCCGAGGTTCTCCAAAATCAATTGCAGGCCATCGCCATCATTGCTGGCCAAGCAGGCGAGACCGAGCAGGGCTTTGCCATAGGTGCTTAATGCGCTGCGGTCTTCCAATAACCAGCCGCGCATGCGGGCGTCGGCCTGATCGGCATCAGCGAGTACGCTTTCGATATAGGCGTCGATATTGGAACTGCGTTCGCGCATGCTGCGCTCGCCCTTTGCTACGCGGGCAATACTGTTTTCGATGGCCGCAATCCGGCTCGCACGATGGCGGGTAAGCCAAGCCAAGCCGCGGCTGATCTGTGCATGATCAACTTCTGCCCCAGCAGTCTGGGCAATCATTAAGCCGCGCACCACCACCACCGTGGTGTGCGGGCTTGAACGCTCGTGATTGCCGGAGAACCAGCCCCAACCGCCGTCGTTCAATTGCATGCGGCCCAGGCGTTCAACCCCTTCGCGCACCATCGAGCGCACCTGATGGGGATCGAATACGGGGTTTTTCCGCTCCCGGTCCCAGCGCTGGTCCGGGCTGGCCAATTGCCCAGGGTTCACCGATGCCCGGGCCTGGCGCAGGGCCGCCAGATCGATGCCACTGGACTCCAAGAGCTGCAGGGCCACCACCGACGGCACAAAGCGGTTGAGGGTTTGTTCGGTGCAGCCATAGGGATAGTCGGCCAGATAGGGAATGGCCTCCACCACCGCCGCGGCGGCGCTGGGCGACCAGCGCAGGATCAGCTCGCTGGCTTCGGGAATGCGCTCTTCGGGCACCGTCAGGCCGATGCTGCCTGCGCCTTGCTCGGGGCTGAGCACCAGGGCCTGGGATTGGGTGGTCTGCGCACCATAGATGTGAATGGGCAGCAGCGCCCCCACCGCATCGCCGCCCTGGGGGCTGCGCACCCGGACGCGCAGGGACGCCGGCCCAGCAGCCGTGGCGCGCAGATCCCAGGACACCCGCACTTCGCCGCGGGCGGGCACGGCCACCTCCTGAATGGTATCGCTGGGCAAGCGCAATGCCGCCTGGGCCCCCTCGGCAAGCTCAAGACTGAGATCCACCCGGGCGCTTATGGCCTCATCCAATTCATTATGCACCGTGGCCGAAAGCTGGAAGACATCGCCCTCGGTGGCAAAGCGCGGAGCGTGCAGGCGCACCAGCACATCTTTGGCGGCGACGATATCCGTCTTTGCCTCGCCCACCCGCCAGCCTGCGGCCACCGCCCAGGATCGTGCGCTCCAAGTCGTCACATTATCGGGCAGGGTGACGTCCACCGTGGCGCGGCCGCTTTCATCCAGGGTGAGGGCGCCCACCCACAGGGCGGTGTCGGCGAAATGCTGGCGCAGGGCGGGTTCGGGGAGTGCTTGGCCAGGAAGGCTTGCAGCAGTCTGCATATGTGCTCTGTAGGACTGTCTGCCTGCTTCTCCGCCAGCCCCAATCGCCATAAAAGCACCCGACCCCCCAGTTTCAGATCGTGAAACGACAGCTTCACGGCCCTTCGCCATGGGTTCCGCGTCTTCGGTGCTGATCTCTTCAACCACCACATCCAGAGACGTTACAACCGGGGTATCGACCACCCCATGATGCCCCAGAGCCCAGCGCCATGCATGAGATAAGCCGGGACTCCAATGGCCAAAAATCCCGAGGCTTGCATAGGGCTTCTCACCCGCACGGAGTAAACCGCTATGACCATGGGGAAGACTATGGCGCAGACTCGGCTGGTACCTGCGATACTGGGACCAGAAGGCTTGGCGCAGGGCCGGGGGACGCAGATCGCCGGCCAAGAGATCCAGGGCGCTATCGGTAATCGCAATCACCGCCGAGCCACGCAGGGGCTGACCGTCTTCGTTGCGGATGGTAACGGTGAGTTGGGTCTTCTCGCCGGGCTGCAGCCGCCCCTGGGCCGCGCTTATGTCGACCTGCAGCAGGCGCTCCGCCGGGGGCACCGGAATCAGCAGATGCTGGCGGTAAACCTGGCCATCGATGACGGCGATGGCTTCCACGAAAATATTGGGGTAATCCTCGGGCTTGATGGCCAGACGGTGAACGGCCGCACCGTCCAGCAATTGCAGACGCCGGGGGGCGCTGTGCACTGCATGTCCGGAAACGCGCTCGAAGAGCATAATCTGGGCATCGGCCCGCGATGAGGTAATGAGTATTTCCGCCTCGTCACCGGGGCTAACCGTGGCCTGGGCCAGGTGCAATTCGAGGGGCGCCGAGCGGAAGCTGCCCGCTGGCAGAGCATCGTCGGCGGCACCGACAATGGCCACGATCTGCGAGCTGGTCACTTCAACCTCGTCATGCCGCAGGGCCACCCACAGGCGGTACTGACCGGGTTCACGCCAGTGCACCGGCAATTCGGCGGCGCCATGTTCATCACAGGCCACCTCCCAGGTGGCGACCACGGTTTCGGTCATGACACCGCTCTCGTCGAAGGCCAGTTGCCGTAATTCAGCGCTACCCGCAGCGGCCAGGGGCCGGCCATCGGCGGAGCGGGCGCGGATTTGCCAACGACCGTGCTCGCCCACCCGCTGGAAGCCCTGCCAGGTCCAGGCGGTGACGGTAAAGGGCTCACGGGCGGCAATCAATTGGCCGTTGCCGACTTCGGTGCGGCGGGAGGAATCGGTGACTTCGACGTGAATGGTATAGCGGTGATCGCTGTCGCCGAAGGCGGCGCGTGCCTGAGCACTATCGATGGGAATGGTCGCACGGCCCTCCTCGTCCAAAATCAGCACCCCACTGGCCACCGCTTCCGCCCGGGCCCAGCCATGGCGCTGCTGGCCAAAATCCGGGGCCTGCCGGTGCCAGAGCTGCCAATCATCAAACCAGGGCCTGGCCACCCCGCGCCACCAAAACCCATTGCCATAGAGCCAGTCCCAGGGGTGTTCGGGAAACCAGAGATTGCGATGGTGCTGGCGCTCGATGCGGTACTGAACCTCCGCCTCCCGCAGCGGCGCACCCCATACGTACTGGGCTGTAACCGTGGCATGGGCCAGCTCGCCGAGGGCGATGGGATTAAGCGGTAAGTCAACCTGTACCCTAAATTCAGGAGAGCGATATTCTTCGACCCGAATGCGCAATCTGCTATTACCTACGGAGATGACGTACACGCCCAAACGGGCATCCTCGGGAATGGTCCACTCCCAAGTCGCCCCGCCCCACTGATCCAGGCGCAGTATTTGCCGCTCCATGTGCTCCCCTTCGGGATTCTGTATGTGCAACAGCAGATTGGAGGGCGCCACGGGACCACCATCGTTGAGATAATCCACCGTCCCCTGCCACACCTTGCCCTGCACCCGGTCACCGGGGCGATAGATCGGGCGGTCGGTAATCACGGCGCTGCGCATGCCATGTAGTCCATCACGGTTACGGTGACTATAGGAGAGGTGATGGGGATCGTGCAAGGCGAGGCGCTGGCCATCGCGGGCCCACAGTAACCACTGAAGGTGGCCATTGATCTGCTCTCGGCGCTGCCAGGCCAAACCCTGGTCATCGCTGCGGGCTGCATAGTCGGCAAGTATGAGATTGCGTGAGCCATCCCGATCCTGGATGAGGGAAACCCCCTGCCCGCCAATTTCCACACCTGCCAAGGGGCGGCCATCGCGGGCATCTACCACCATGTGCAAGTGCCCTGGTACCTGCGATTCTAGGAAAGCGTTTTGCGTCAATAGCACCGTATCCACCACCCAGGCAAGACTGCGACTCACCGCCCCATCACCAGTGCGGACGGTAATCAGCCAGGCGCCCGCAGCATCCACCTCCAGGCTTAGTTCCGTATGGCTGGGTAAATGATCAGCCGCGGGCTGAAGATCGATGGACGACTCCCGAGTCTCAGACACCCACTTATCCCCTTCGTCCGCCATTAAGCGCCGACCAAGGCCGCTCAGCACTTGGCCCGGCCACCAGTGGCCCTGTGACTGAACCTGCGCACGCCATTGGCGCAGCTCGGCGAGGAGGGCCGCCAGGTCAATGCGCTGGGCCGTAAGCGTTACCTGCTGGGCATTGCGATAGACCAGGGGTAAACGCAGGGCATCGCCCAGGGCTACGTTGGGCGCGCTGCCCAGGTGAAGGGCATCGGCGATAATGCGCTGCTGCCGATCCAGGTTACCCGCCTGGGCCCAGGCCGCAGCGGCCCGTGGATACTGGCGGCGGTGCTCGAATTCTTGCGCCAATTCCTGGTGCAAATCCCAGCGCTGCCAGAGGGCGAGATAATTCCATTCGCTGGGCAGCTGAAAGCGGCGCACCCCGCTGGCTAGGCGGGCAATGGTTTCGTCATCCCCCAAGTCCTGTACCAGATGGCGCACATCCACCTCTTGGATTTCGCCATCGGCGGCGACCAGCATGAGGGGTGGTCGATGGCCAAGGGTCGTTATCCCATACCAACGGAGGGCTAAATCTGCCTGGGCGCGATCGGCCTGGCGCTGTAGGGATTCATCACCTAGCTGCCGGGCTTGCTGCCACAACCATAGCACCCGCTCGACATCGCTGGCCGCCTCCGCCCAGGATGCTGGCGAAGAAAAAAAGCGGGGAGAGCCATCGGCATGGACCGGCGCATGGGCGGAAAATCCACTGTGCCGCTGGGGATGGGCGGGATCGGGTTCGATATTGAGATCGGTGAGTAATTGCAGGGCCCAGTTACCCTGGGGGTGCATCTGCCAAATCTGGGCGATGCGCAGCAGGCTGCGCCCAGCCTCTTGGCCCCATTGGGGCTTGCCGACGGCGTCACTCAGGGAGGGCAGCAGACTCTCAATCAGACGCAGGCCCCGCCAGCGGTCGTGCTCTGAGAGATCGCCAACTAGGCCTTCACCGCGGTGGCCGCGCCGCCACTGGCCGTCCACCTCTCTGGCCCAGGTCGGCAGACGGGTGCTGCCGGTACCGGTGTTTGGGATAAGCACCTCGGCCAGGGCCAGGCGCTGAACCCAGTGCCCTGGACCATAGCGCTGACTTAAGGCATCAACCAGATCATCCACCTGATCCCAGGCCTGCCAGCGCTCCAAGGTCCCCCACAGCCGCTGCAAATCATGGATATCCGCATCGCGATCCGGGTGCAATGCCAGTTGGCGATAGAAGCCATAAGCATCGCCCCAATTCTCGCGGTTAAACTGCTCCTGGGCAGCCTCGCGCAGCGCCAAGGGACCTTCCTCGGCAGCCCCCAGCGAGGAGACCCCCAGGGGCCAAAGCAGCGGTAAAACGAGCAGCAGGGCGCACAAGGGCAGCAACAAGCATCGCAGCATGGGGGACTCCTTGGCCATCATCGGCACCCACTGAGACGCATAAAGTCGCGTCCAGTTCCCCAGTTTCAACGCAGGCCATGGTGAGGGCGTTCAGATCCAGCGCCGCCCTCACCTGCGGGTGACTCAGTCGGACTTAGTTATTGCCCAAGTCAGCAAGGGAAGGAAGACCGGGAAGATGAAACCAGTAGAGTAGCCCCGGCGAGGCTTATGGCCTGCCGGGGCCCTCGTCAAACCGGA